>JAERMN010000064.1 GCA_016844625.1 Deltaproteobacteria bacterium | reverse complement strand
TCTCGACGGCAGCTTTCAGATTAACGAAGGGCTGCGCGTCGGCCGGCAACTACTGCTCGAGCTCAACGAAAGCGGCATGCCGTCGGGCTGCGAGTTTCTCGACATGATCACGCCGCAGTACATCGCCGACCTGGTTTCCTGGGGCGCCATCGGCGCGCGCACGACGGAAAGCCAAGTGCACCGCGAGCTCGCCTCGGGGCTCTCCTGTCCGGTCGGATTTAAAAACGGCACCGACGGCAACGTGCGCATCGCCATGGACGCGATCCGCGCGGCGCAAGCGCCGCATCATTTCTTATCAGTCACCAAAGACGGCCACTCGGCGATCGTGTCAACCTTAGGCAACGAGGACTGCCACATCATCCTGCGCGGCGGCAATCAGCCGAACTATGGCGCCGCCAACGTCCATGCGACGGCCACGAGCCTCGCCGAATCTGGTATCCCCGCACGCATCATGATCGATTGCAGCCACGGCAACAGCGGCAAAGAGCCTGCCAAACAAGTCGGCGTCGGTAAGGACGTAGCCGGACAAATCGCCGCCGGTGACGCGCGCATCTTCGGCGTCATGGTCGAAAGTCATCTCAAAGCCGGACGACAAGATCTTGTCCCTGGCAAAGCACTCGTCTACGGCCAAAGCATCACCGACGCTTGCGTCGGCTGGGAAGACAGCCGCAATTTGATCGACGCCCTCGCCGACGCGGTGCGCCAACGCCGGCTCAAGGCCGCCGAAAACGGCGAGTCGGAATAAACTCAAGGCAAAATTAAAAATTCAAAAGGCAAAAATTAGGAACGCTTAAAGCTCGGCAGTACCGGTTATCGCCAAATTGTATCTTCTTTTCTGAGTTTTCATTTTGCCTTTTTACTTTTCACTTTTGCCTTTCTATCCCGCCGGCATCGGCTCGTCTGATAAATAAACTCGCATGTTCAAAAAGCTCTCCGGCCTCTTTTACGGCTGGCGCATGGTCGCGGCGTCCGCGGCGGTGCGCCTGCTCGGCGCCGGCCTGCATAGTTACGGCTTCACCGTCTTCTTTTTGCCGCTCAGCCAAGAATTGAATTTAAGCCGCACCGCGACATCCTTCGCCTTTTCTCTCGCCCGTGCCGAAGGCGCCATCGAAGGACCGATCGTCGGCCATTTGCTCGATCGTTACGGCCCGCGGCCGATCATGCTCACCGCCGTGACGCTCATGGGCGTCGGCTATCTCTTGCTCTCTCAAGTCGAGAGTTATATCGCCTTCGTGATCGTCTACACCGTGTTGATCTCACTCGCCCACTCCGGCGGCTTCATGCACGCGCCCATGACGCTCACCAACAGTTGGTTCATCCGCTGGCGCGCCCGCGCCATGACGCTTAACAGCGCGGCCTACGGCCTTGGCGGCGTGCTGATCGCGCCGCTGCTGAGCATGATCGTAAACAGCTGGGGTTGGCGTTGGGGCGCCGCGCTGGCCGGAATCTTGTTTTTGGTTCTTGGCATTCCACTCTGCCTGACTATTCGCCGCTCGCCCGAAAGCATGGGCTTACTGCCCGACGGCGACAGCGAACCGCTAGAGCGCAATGAATCAAACCATCCGCGGCGTTTCTGCGCGAGCGAAGTCGATTTCACCGCCAAGCAAGCGATCCGCTCTTTCGCCTTCTGGGCACTGGTGTTCGGCGCCGGCGTGCGCAATGCGTCTTATCACGCGATTTCGACGCACTTCATTCCGCTGATGATTTGGAAAGGCATGAGCCCGCAACAGGCGACTTTGCTGCTCAGCTCCTTCGCTTTCCTCGGATTTACTTCGACGATTTTGTTTGGCTGGCTCGCCGACAATGTCAACAAACCGCGCATGGTGTCGCTGATTCTGTTCGGTGCGGGCACCTCGATGTTGTTGCCGATCTTCGGCAACTCGATGGCGCCGCTGTGGCTCTTCACCCTGCTTTTCACCACGGTGGAAGCGACCTATCCGGTCGCCTGGGCGATGGTCGGCGATATCTTCGGCCGCAAACACTTCGCCAAGATCCGCGGCTACATGAGCATGTTCTACGTCTGGGGCAGCGTCGTCGGCCCAGTCGTCACCGGCGCCATCTGGGACACCTGGCACACCTACGAGCCGATGCTCTGGGGATTGATCGTGATGTTTTTTCTTTCGGGAATTTTCTACAGCGTACTTGGCAGGCCGTGGGTGCGGCCGAAGGTAATTTAATTCCGCGTTCAAAGTTCAATATTGCAGATTTAAAGTTTCTTATTCTGAAACCGAGAGCAGTTGCTAAATGACAAGAGAATAATAAAGAGAAGTAGGTACTGAAGGAGCATTCAATTCGATGAGCGCGTTAACGTTTGAGTTCAGCGGGCTGCCGACGCCAGTCCGCTGGAACGAAGGGTTAGGCGTCCTCAGCCCTCCTCGCTTGCAATGAAGCGATAGATCACCGCTCCGAGCAACGCACCAACGATCGGAGCAATCCAGAAAAGCCAGAGCTGGCTAACAGCCCAATCACCAACAAATAGGGCGACGCCTGTGCTTCGCGCCGGATTGACCGAAGTATTTGTCACCGGAATGCTGATGAGGTGAATCAGAGTCAGCGCGAGGCCAATCGCGATGGGAGCAAAACCTTGTGGTGCACGCTTGTCGGTTGCGCCGAGAATAACCAACAAAAAGAACAGAGTCATGACCACCTCGGTGACCAGCGCTGCCAGAAGAGAATAGCCGCCCGGTGAATGTGCACCGTAGCCATTTGAGGCAAAGCCCTTGGAAACATCAAATCCTGCAGCGCCACTAGCGATGACGTAGAGCACGCCGCCTGCGACGATAGCGCCGAGGACCTGCGCCACGATGTAGGGCAAGAGCTTGCTAGCAGGGAAGCGGCCACCAGCCCAAAGGCCGACCGAGACTGCCGGGTTGAGGTGGCAGCCAGAGATATGGCCAATAGCATATGCCATGGTCAACACCGTCAGACCGAACGCAAGCGAAACGCCGTGAAGACCAATGCCGACGTTCGGAAATGCGGCAGCAAGAACTGCGCTTCCGCACCCGCCAAGAACGAGCCAGAACGTTCCAAGGAACTCCGCACCGTACTGCTTCATTTGCTTCTCCTATTGTAAGTAGACTGACTGTGAACGTGTAGCCCCAAGGTATAGCGTTTTATCCCTAAAGTGTGGAGGCAATCAACCCTCGGAGAGATCGTCGAAGGAGAGACCGAAGATTGCTCGTGTTGCACTAAATTGCGGAGTCGCAAGGTGCGGAACGCTGTAGGATTGAACTGTACGACCCGTCAGTGAAAAAATACTTAATTTGTTGGCAATCCGAAATAGTCAGCATGTCGGACACCATTTATTCGCGACTTATTTCGAGTGCGCTGTGATGTTCAGTAGATAGTAAGTGTCAGCCCTGATCTGCAAATAAAAGCGCCAAGCTCCATCAACGCGAGCTTGCCAATTATCGCGGGCTTCGTCGTATTTTTTAGCTCGTAGTGAAGCGCACAGTGCAGTTTCGTTATCTAATCAGCCGTTGAACCTTGAACGCCATATTTTGTTCACTTCACATTGACCGCGAGCCACATCGTCTCTGCGCTGGTGCGCGCCACTCGATGCTTCACATGGCGCGGAATGGTTAAGTAGTCGCCAGAGTTCAACTCCACTATTTCGCCGTCGGCGAATTCCACAGTCGCATTACCGCGCAGCATAATCACCCATTCGTCATCGGTTTGATCGTACCAAAAGCCTGGCGGGCTTTGGTGCGAATGCGAGACGATGCGCTCGATCTTTGCGTTGGCATGCGCAAACAGCGTGGTAAACGATTCGCCGTCGACACCGGCCGGAATATTTGCGAATAGATTCAATTTAATCCTGCCTCTTGAGGCGGGCACAATTAAATGGGGTTGCCAAAGGGGGCGAGCATCCCCTTTGGTCGCGAGCGGGGTTCAAACCCCGCTCGCGATTCAAATTGATTTTTAACTGTAAGGGCCATTCCCGGCTCACAGGCGGGCCCGGCGGATCGCCGGAACGTCGACGATACGCCGTTGGCCGCGCGTCGGCGCATTCTCGGCTTCACGGACCATCGCCGTGACAAACTGCTCGATCGTTACCAGGCCCAAACGTTCCGCGGTCGCGCGCGTCGCCGGAATCATTTCAGCAAGTTGGTAAAACGGCTTGACTATTTTCGGCCACCAATGGCCGGCACCGAGAACATACCATGGCCGCACGATACTTGCAGTTAACCCAGCTTCGCGAATCATCGTCTCACCCAATGAGCGCACCCAGAGATAGTGCGCCATCACCGGCGCCGGCTGCGCCACGCTGACGTACACAAGATGGGAAATGCCAACCCGCTTGGCCGCCTCTACCGTGCAGCGAATCGACATCAGATCGATGCGATCGAACTGATCCGCCTTGGTCGGACTCGGATGCGGCGTGCCGACCAGATGAATCACAGTATCGCCGGGCCACAACGCGCCAGCGAGGGAATCAGCGTTGAGCGCATCGCCGAGAACCGCCGCCACACCCGTCGGAACGCGGCTAAGCGCACTCGCGCGCGCCAGGGCGCGCACGCGATGACCGCGTGAAATCAACAGTGGGATGAGATTCTGACCGATATATCCCGTGCCGCCGGTCACGAGAATGTCGAGTGGTGTTGGCATAGACTCCATTCTATTAGGAAACGATGCGAGTATAGCGCCAGTCAATCATCGACGCGAACGCTCGAACAACCCAGTGTCGGGTAGAATCACGTGCGGACATTCGTCATGCCGGTGAAAACCGGCATCCAGGTGACGGACAGCGTCCGTGATACCGTTGGAAAACAGTATCCAGGTGGATGGTGGGTCTGGATTCCTGCCCCGGATCGAGTCCGGGGCAAGCTCTGCGCCAGAATGACGGATTAAGAGCATTGGCATACAACCGCTTCTGAACTGTCCGACTCAAACCCGAGGGTTGTTCAATTTCGCTAGCTGATGTACTGCTGCAAGAGACTCACTCTTCGACCCATTTCTAAGCATGCTCACCCAACTCTCCGGACTCTTCTACGGCTGGCGCATGGTGGCAACATCGGCGGCGCTCCGCGCGCTTGGCAGCGGGCTCCATAGTTTTGGCTTCACGATCTTCTTTCTGCCGCTCAGCCAAGATCTCAACTTGAGCCGCACCGCAACCTCGCTGGCATTTTCTCTAGCGCGGGCGGAAGGCGCCGTCGAAGGGCCGCTGCTCGGCCACATCATCGACCGCCACGGGCCGAAACCGGTCATGCTAGCGGCCGTGTTGCTGATGGGTGCCGGCTACTTGCTGCTGTCGACGGTCGACAACTACGCAATGTTCTTAGTCATCTATCTCGGCATGATTTCTTTGGCCCATGCCGGCGGCTTCATGCACGCGCCGATCGTTTTGGTCAACAGTTGGTTCATCCGCCAGCGCGCCCGCGCCATTACGATCAATAGCGCTGCGTTTAGCTTGGGTGGCGTGCTCATCGCTCCGGTTTTGAGTGCCATCGTCTTATCTTGGGGTTGGCGCTGGGGCGCGGTCTTTTCTGGCGTGTTATTTCTCCTGATCGGCATACCGTTGTGCTTGGCGATCCGCCGCTCGCCGGAAAGCATGGGGCTGTTGCCTGACGGCGATCCCGTCAGCGACAGCGTCAATAGCGCCGAGCCGAATCTCGCTGGCAAGACCGGAAAATTTCGCGGCGATGTCGATGTTACTCTGAACCAAGCATTTCGCTCGTTCACTTTCTGGACGCTGGTATTTGGCAACGCGATTCGCAACATGGCCTACCACGGTATCTCGACGCACTTCGTGCCGATGATGGTTTGGAAAGGCGCGAGCCAGACTCAAGCCGCCTTCCTGCTCAGCTCTTTCGCGTTCCTCGGCCTGATCGCAACGCTCGGCTTCGGCTGGTTCGCCGACCGTGTCAACAAGCCGCGCTTGGTATCGACGATACTTTTCATCGCTGCCGGCGGCATGTTGTTGCCGCTTTTCGGCGACTCGATCTGGATCCTTTGGCTCTTCACCGCACTCTTCACCTGCGTCGAAGCTACCTATGCCGTCGGTTGGGCGGTGGTGGGCGACTTCTTCGGTCGCAAACACTTCGCCAAGATTCGCGGCTACATGAGTTTCTTTTACATGTGGGGCGGCGTCGCCGGCCCGGTCATCGCCGGTGCGATCTTCGACCGCTGGCACACATACGAACCGCTACTCTGGGGTTTGATCGGCCTTTTCTCGCTGGGGGGAGTGACTTTCAGAATGCTCAGTAAAAAATGGGAAATGTTGCGCGACTGATAAGATCACTAGAATCAAAATCCGAAATCCGAAGCTCTAAATCCGAAACAAAAAAGAAACGAACTCAAACTGTGAGAAATTTCAAAACAACGATTCCGAATCTGAGTTGTTTGGAAGATTTCTTTTGTTTTCTGTTCATTTGAATTTGTTTCGGATTTCGGATTTCGTGCTTCGAATTTTCCCAGTGATTCGGCCACTTTCTTAACGCCAGCCTATCCCGTGTCAGTTCAGCTTGGGCAGCCCATCGTTCTGCGGTTCGTATTCGCGGTCTTGCTTGCGCCGGCGTTGCACCGAGTCGTCGACGGCCTCGTTACCGAACTTGGTCGCGCCGATGACGCGGTAGTGGCGGGCGTTCTTTCTGGCGTAAAGGCCGCCGAGAAATTTGCCATAGGAGTCGGTTGCCTCGCCGAGATAGTTTTTCTCGCCGACCGGCACGGCATCCACGGCCAAACCAAGCGCACTCGCTTTGTCCTGAATCCAACCGAGCGTCAGGTCGGAAAGCCGCCGGTCCGCATAGCCGCCGCCGACGTCGCAGTGCGCGCCAATAAACCAGCGCTGCTCCAACCTTTGTTGTGGCGCGGTCTGCGGATTCCACAAGCACACGTCGTAATCCTGGCGGTGCTCGTCGACGGCGATAGCGTGGTAGCCGTTCTCAACAATCTTGCTCAGCTTGGTGTCGTGAAATTCATAGAACTTCATGTTCAAGTCCTTGAGAATATCGACGGGAATGCCGAGCGCTCCAACGGTATCCCAAACGCCGATGAACTTGATCTTGATCTCGCGGCAAAACGACGAACGAAACAACTTCGCCGTGAAGGAATCGACGTCATCGCCGCACGTGCGGTAAATACCGTAAGCCATCGCCACGCGCAGCGCCATATGCTTGGGCTGGATCAGGCCGCAATTGCGGATCATGCCGCACAAACTTCGCGCCGTATACGCGCCACGGCTGAAGCCAAGCACATAAACCTCATCTCCTTCCTGATAGTTCTGAGCCAGAAACTCATAGCCCTGGACGATGTTGATCTCTAGTCCGGCGCCGATAGCGCCGCCGATAAAGCGATCGTACCAGTGCGTACCAACGCCTTGGTCGTACCATTTGAGTTGTTGCACGCCGCCCGCCGCCCGATCTTTCACCGATTCGTAAAACCGCCACACGTTGGTCTCGACCTGTTGGCCGGCAGCCAAAGCTTCATCAGCCGGTCGGTTCCAGGATCCGTCGAAGCATAGGACGATGCGTTTCATGCTCGCTCCTTCGGGGATTGGAGTGATGGAGGGGTGGAGTACTGGAGCGTTGGGGCCGGAATCCCATTACTCCATCACTCCAGTACTCCATTACTCCAGTTCTTTTTCCTCTCCTACTTGAACCACTGCTTCTGCCGCAATATAAACTCCGCCATGCGGTAGCTCAGCGCGGCGACGGTCGCCGTCGGTGGATAGCCGGCCATGGTGGGAAATACCGACGAGCCGACGATGAAAAGATTTTCAATGTCGTGGGTCTGGCAGTATTCGTTGACCACCGAATTTTTCCCATCGCCGCCCATGCGCGTGCCGCCGGCCCAACGATTGGGCCGGCCCTTTTCTTCCGTCCACACGCGACTCGCGCCGGTCGCCTTTATGATTCTCTCGCCGACGCCGGCCATATATTTTTGCAAGCGATGTTCGTTTTGATGAAACTCGAACGTCACCCGCGGCAGCGGCAAACCCCAGCGGTCGCGATGACGCGGATCGAGATCGACCCGGTTGTCGCCGTGCGGCAGCGTTTCGGGCTGCATGTTCAAATCCATCGTCCGGGTGTAGTAGCGCGCGTAAAACTCTTTGAACTCCTTGCCCCAGCCCGGCACGCCCGGCGGCAAGACATCGAGGCGCGTCACCGGCGTGCCGTCGCCGCTGGTGCCGATGGTGCCGCCGCGGATGAAACCCAAATCGGCGTGATCAAAATTGTTGCCGTTGAAATCATCGATGCGCATCGCCGCCGAGCCGGGGCCGATAAATCCATTGATAATAAAATCATCGAAGACACCCATGGCGCGCACGTCGCCGTGCGCCATGATGTTGCGGCCGACGTAGCCGCTGCTGTTGGCAAGCCCTTTGGCGAAGCGGCCCTTGCCGGATTTTGAGATCAGCAGCAAGCGCGCATGCTCGAAGACAAACGCGCTCAGGATCACCACCCGGGCGCGCTGCTCGCGCGCCGTGCCATCGGGATCGAAGTAACTCACGCCGGCAACTTTCCCGGCGCTGTCGGAGTTTATGCGATAAACTTTGCTATTGGTTTTGAGCTCGAAGTTGCCGGTTTCGAGCGCGACGGGGATGGTGATGTAAAGCGAAGCCGACTTGGCGTGCACGTGGCAGCCGTAAAAATTACAGTGACCGCAGTAAACACACGCCGGCCGCTCAGCGATGCGCGTGTCGAATGGCGCCGCCGGCTTGTACGGCGCGGAAGCAATGCCCGCCGACGTGTCGTAAGCGTGATAGCCGAGCTTTTTACACGCTTCGGCAAATAATTTCATGCGCGCGCTGTGGCGCAGCGGCGGCAGCGGAAAGCCGCGACTGCGCGGTCCCGCGAATGGATTGGCGCCTGCCTCGCCGGAGATACCATACTCCCACTCGAACTTTTCATAGTACGGTTCGAGGTCATCATAGCTGAGCGGCCAGTCAATGATGTCATAGCCGCTTAAGTCGGCCTTGGCCCGTTCGGCATTGCCGCTCTCGATTTCGTTGCTGTAGAGTTTGAAATCGCCTGGCATGTAGCGCGACGATTGCCCGGTCCAATGCAGCAGCGCACCGCCCAAAACGTTAAGCGGGCTGGTGCGGTATTGCACGTTGGTCTTGTCACCGGACCGGCGCCGGGTTGTTGTCGGCTCGTGGCGCACCCATTCGAGCTGTTCGGGGCGAATCAGAAAACGAATCGAATCGCGCGGCGCGTAGTCTTCTTTTTTTGGCGCCGGGCCGCGCTCGAAGCCGACAACCTTCAATCCGGCGGATGACAGTTCTTTGGCTATTATGCCGCCCAGGCCGCCGACGCCGACAATGCAGACATCCGCCATCCCATCTACCATGATTACTTCTCCTCCGCCTTGCGGTAATTAATTGAATTCGCGAGCGGGGTTTGGACCGCGCTCGTGACCAAAGGGGTTGCTCGCCCCCTTTGGAAACCCCATTTAGTTGTGCCCTCCTCTTGAGGCGGGGTTGAATCCACGGACACCGGTTCCAAGTCGGCGCGCTTATTGATGTACGCGTCGGCGTATCCGAACTGCTGGCCGGGAAAGTCGACCAAGCGCCATCCGGTCATGTCCTTGTTGCCGCCATACTGCGGCTCGCAGAATACGCCCTCCAAGACATGGTAACGCACCGTTTCAAAAAATTCCGCCGCCTGTGCGAACGTATCCTGCGCGCCGGCCTCAAACTCGCGCAACACGGCATCTTGCTCCGCCGCGGCGAGATCGATGAAATGCTTGTTAAATTTAATCCGGCAATAGCGTTGAATTGCGCGCAGACCTTGACGGTACAGCGGCGCCAAGGCGGCGTAATCGCCGGCCAAGGCGATCTCGATATAGTTCACCGCGCCGATCTCCACCGCTCCCGGCGTATCGGTCTTGGGAAAAATCCGCTCGGCGACGGTGCTGAGAATAATTAATTCCTCATCTCCTAGCGCTTTTGGCAGGCTAGTTTCGTTATCATTTCTGGCCATAGAGAAACCTGTGTGCTCCTTTCACGTATTGCGATATTTGAATAGCAGAAATCGCGGCTTAAAAGGTAGCGAAAAGATGATGCAAGCAGATTGAGAATCGCGGCCAAGAGCAGCAAACAGAAAAACCGATAGCCTTCCTCCTTGAATTAACCGAGACGTGCCGGGCGTCGACTTTCGGCTCGCTCTGCGGCTAGGTCACAGCACGATCGAACCGTTTGGCCGGATGCCCAGCAATGATCGTTTCGAACCGATCGAGCATACGCGCCGGCTCGTTTTCTACGATCAATAGCGCGCGATGTTTCGGTTTGATGAAGTCCTCGCCGACGGCATGATCGAGAAACTGAATCAAGGGATCGTAGTAACCTGCAACATTGAGCAAACCGCACGGCTTCTCGTGCAGTCCCAACTGCGCCCAGCTCAGCACTTCGAAAATCTCTTCCATGGTGCCGATGCCGCCCGGCAGCGCAATGAAGGCGTCGGACAGCTCCGCCATCAGCGCTTTGCGCTCATGCATGGAATGAACCACGCGCAGATCGGATAGCCCCTGGTGGGCGACTTCTTGGCTGACGAGCGAATCGGGAATCACACCGGTCACGTGGCCGTTGAGTTCGAGCACGCTATCGGCAATGACGGTCATCAAGCCGACGTTGCCGCCGCCGTAGACAAGTCCGTAACCGCGCTCGACCAGCACGCGACCAAG
>JAERMN010000445.1 GCA_016844625.1 Deltaproteobacteria bacterium | reverse complement strand
ACTTACCTAACGCCCCATGGAGAGGAATCTATGAAGACACTACGATTGGAAACCACGGCGCCGTTTCAAGGCTTGGCCGAGCTCGTGGCCTATGACGAGGGACTGTTCGAGAAGGAAGGCATCCAGATCGAATGGCTGGACCGTGAGAAGGGCCTCGACAAAAGCCCGCAGCTGCACATCACGGATCATAAGGACGCCTCGCGCTACACGAGCCACGGCCGCATGATGGAATCAGGCCAGGCTGACCTCTACAACGCTTGCGAATGGGGCAATTTCTCGCGCGTTGAAACCTCCAAGGTCGGCAGCCGGCAGGTTGGCCGTCGTTCCATGGTGAATTTTGCCGGGATCATCGTCCGCGCAGATTCGCCAGTGCAGGTGCCTCAGCAATTCGCCAACGTGCAGATCGGCGTCCCCTTTTATAGCGGCACGCACTATCTCTGCCTGCAGATGCTGGAGGGCTTCGTGCCGCGCGAGCTGATCAAGCTCGGCCGGGTGCCGAACGGCTCCAATTACCGCTTCAAGATGCTCATGGATAAGACCATCGAAGCGACGACCCTGACCGAACCGTATATTTCGTTGGCTGAGAAAATGGGCTGTCGTGTCGTCATCTCGGCTTTCCACCACGGCACCGACGTGGCGTCCGATCGTGTCGATGGCGAAACTTACGCCGCCTTCAACCGTGCGGTGCGCGAGGCCGTCCGGCGTATCATGGCGAACAAGCGCGCCTATATGCACTACTTCATCGACTACTATCGCGATCGCGATCCGCAGATCAATCAGCTCACCATCGACGATCTGCGCGAGAGCCGCCTCTATCTGGTCGATCCGGCGCCAATCCCGGCCGATGAACTCCAACGCACCTACGAATGGATGAAGAGCTGGGATTTCCTCGAGACCGCTCCCTGCGCCACCGATCTCGTCAACCTGAACGTGTAGCAGCGCGGCTCCGAGCGGGCGCTGGGGCTTGGTTCAAGTCGTTCCAAATAGCCTGCCCTGAGTTAATCGAAGGGTTCAACCGCTTCGCTCAGTTCGAAACGTTTAAGAAAAAACACTGAACTCCCCGGGGCCGCAAAGTGCGTGGCGTTACAGGTGATTTCTGGAACCGAAGCAGTAAGCTTGACGGATGAGTGCTCCCGTTGTCTAATGATCGCCGGCAAAGAATCGGTTCGACTGGAACTCGCAGGTGGAGGTGACTAGCTATGGCCATGGTACGGTGCGTTACGGAAATGGGAATGGGAGTGGATGTGCACGGATTGGATTACACCGCTGCGGCAAAGCGGGCGGTGTTCGATGCGATTCATCACAGCAGCTTGGGATTTCCGCGTCTTGTGGGCAAGACCGCCGACGATATGCGGGTGGATGTCACCATCGGCGTGCCCAAGCCATCAACGTGGTCCACGGCGGATTGCAGGTGCTGAATGAGAAGGGCGACGACGGTTGGCTGATTGCCAACGCCATCATCGTCGTCAGCCTCGACGACGGCAAATAGTTTGTGTCACCGGCGGGTCGTATTGACACCTTACGCTTGTTTTCGAATTGCTAGTTGAACGAACGCAATCCGATTGGAACACAAAGCCATGCTGGTTAGTCCAGTTCCAAAGCAAATCGAATTGCCTCATCGACTTGCCGGATCTTTTCCGTCGAGAGATCCGTGATGCGCTGCTTGATCAGAACTTTCGGCAACGTGGTGATGTCGTCAAGATTGACCACGCAACGAGCCGGCATGCCGTCACTTCGATCCAAGACAACTTCGACGGGAATATTTCGAACGGTACGGGTGATCGGCGCCACCGTAATCGCGGCGCGTACACGATACGCCGCATCGCGGCTTAAGAGCACCGCGGGGCGCCGTCCAGCAGGCGCCGGCAAATCAACCCACCAAACTTCGCCGCGCTTCATTTACCACTTTTCTTTAGGCAGCCGTTTGGAAAGCAATGTAGCGGAGCTCTGAGCCCAGTCGAGATTCTCTGGATGGCTTTGGTACCCTTCGATGTACAATCGATCGAGCTCTTTGGCATGCAGGCTTTTTAAGCGCTGCTGACAGGCTTCACGAATGAATGCTGAGCGGCTCTCCGCGACAACGCCTGCGGTGGCGTCGATCTGTTTTAGCAATTCTTCTTCCATAGGTACTTGGATGATCTTATTGCTCTTCACCATAATCTTGCCCTCACCTGATTACGTAATCTCTTCCACAAAAGTTTACATAACGTTCGGCACTTTTACAATCCAAGGCGACCGTAGCCTCTTTCCTGGCCCTTGCCAGCTTTCACCAAACATTCGTGCGATCGATTGCTGGCGCCAGGGTCAAGCGCAAGGGGCCAGGTCTACTATCATTGCCGTCAGGGCATTCCCGGAGTAGCTCAACTGGGTCAGCAACAGGGTCAGGGCTTTAATTTCTAGTCCTGAGGAGCCGCCGGAATCTTCACCGCGACAGCTTACTTTGGGCTCTGTTGGACAAACGGTTTCCAGTCCCATTCAAAGTTCGGATCGGTGTAGGCCTGCGGCGGCATCAGTGACGTAATCCCCCGTTTGCCATCTTCCCTTCAAACTTTTCGCGCACCCATTTATCTGCGTTGCTGTATTCGATCTGGTCCTTGGCGCGGTCTTCGACTTTCTCGGCGGGGCCGTGGAACTGCACGGGCGGGTGGAGCGCAAGGTAGCGCGTCGGATCTCCGCCGGCGTTCAAATGCTGCCATCCACTCATCACAGATGTAAGGCTTGCTCGACCTTATTGCTCAGCTTGTATCGCTTTCGCTTATTTATGTCATCACCTAACGTTCAAACAACGTGATCGACGAAGCCATTACTTCACCAATACCAGGAGAATCGTACCCGTCACGGTCAAAGCGGCGCCGAGAATCACGCGCAGAGTCAACGACTCGACATCGCGGAGAAATATTGACGTCAGCAGTAACGTCGTCACCGGGTTCGAGCTCACGAGTGGCTCGACGATGACAACCTTGCCGTGACTCAAGGCGAAGAAAACCGACAGCATCGCGGCGGTATTAAAAACTCCCGCGGGAAAAAGCCAGGCCGCGCTGCGGCGGGTGAGCTTGAACGCCTTTTTGCCGCCCCGAATTTGCAGCAGGGTAAAAGAAAAGATCGCCGCGGAGCCCGCCGTCACCGCCGCCGCGAGCAGTGGAGCGTTGATGAAACCCAAGCCCGCTTTGCGTAGCGTCGTCGACGCCCCGAAGGCCAGCGCGCCGATGAGCGGATAGATCACGTCGATCTTACGCCACTCGCCCTGAGCCGGCTTGGCCATCGAGAGAACGATAACGCCACCGATAACCAGCAGCGTGCCGATGACATTCTGCAATACCCAAGCTTCGGCGAGAAAAACCACCGCGAAGATCGAAGCAAAGATCGGCGACGAGTTCGCGATGGGCACCGAACGAGAGACGCCGATCTTTTCGATGCCGACGTAACTCAGTGTCCGGCCAATGCCGGGAGCGAATATTCCCGCCACAACGAAAATTAGCGCCGCCGGATTCCACAGCGCCGAGAGCGGCACGAAAAACGGCACGGCGAGCCACAGGATCACGGCGCTCATGGACAAAGAAATAAACGAGCCGGTCATGGCGTTGGAATCGACCAAACCGCGCCGGATGAGAATATGTGAGATCGAAAAACAAAGCGCCGCTTGGAATGAATAATATATCTCCATCTGTAAACGCTACTTGGCCGTCAGCACCAAACTCGTTCCCATGACCGTAAACAACGCGCCGAGCACAATGCGCGCCGAGATGCGCTCAATTTGACGCAGGAAAATCCCAACCCAAAGAATCGTCAATAGCGGGTTAGACGCGATCAACGGCTCGACCCGGACGAGTTTGCCGACGTTGAGCGCTGAGAATACCGAAAGGATCGCACCCGTATTGACCGCCGCGGCGCCGAACAGCCAGCGCGTGCTTTCGGGATTGAACTTGAGAGCCCGCCGGCCGCCGCGCCAATGAACCAGGATCAGTATGATGAAAAACGCCGTGCCGACAGTCACCGCCGCGCCCAACAAAGGAATAGGCAACGCCGATAAGCCGGATTTTCGGAGAGTTGACGAGATACCGAAGGCGATCGCGCCCACGAGCGGGTATAGAATGTCGATCTTACGCCACTCGCCCTCGGAGGATTTGCCAGAAGACAATATGATCACACCAATAATCACCGACAGCGTGCCGAGAATATTCTGCGCCGTCCACACTTCGCCCAAAAACAGCACTGCGAAGCTCGATGAAAAGATCGGCGCGGAGTTGACGATCGGCGTCGAACGCGCCACACCGATCCGCTCTATGCCGATGTAACCCAAAGTCTGGCCGATCGCCGGCGCGAAGATACCGGCGGCGATGAAGTAACCAATCGTCGGTGTCCACAGGGCGGACAGTGGCATCAAAATCACAACCAACAGCCAAAAGATTGCCGCGGTGGTCGCCAGCGAGATCAGTGAACAGGTGAGCGCGTTGGAACCGACCAGGCCGCGCCGGATAAGAACATGAGCAATGGAAAAACAAAGAGCGGCTTGGAAGGCGTAGTATTCGGCCATGGGATAGATGTAGGTAAGTAGTCAGGCCGATAAATCGTAGTCGCGCCGGTCTCGGTTCTCTCGTATCGTAATGTCATTCTGAGCCGAAGGCGAAGAATCTCGCCTTCGCAATCGGCTGAAAATGCGAGATGCTTCGCTGCTCTCAGCATGACATCCGTAGGGCTGACCGCACTACGACACAGTCTCCCGAGGGGAAAAAGTCTTAAGACCGGAACGGAAAGTGAATCCTCGACCGCATCAATCGCTCGCCGCCGTCGGGAACATCAGCGACTTGACGGTGACAGGAATAACCTCGGTAATGCCCAAGCACTCGCCGATGTCGATGTAATCTAAATCGCCGACTTCGATGCCGTCGATAGCGATAATATCGCGCGCGACTTTGAACTCGTCCTTAAGCATCGCGCCCAACGATTTGGCGATATCGAGATCGAGGGTCAAGTATAGCGGACATTGGGCATCGTCCGCGCCCTCGGCAATCCGGCGCACCGACTGATAGTCCGGCACGCCGCTCACCGTCAACGAAAGAGCCAACCCGGATGTGAAGCGGGTCAAATCGAATTTTCTGAGCGACTGCTTGAGCGCCTCGCTGACCGACTCGCCCTCGCGAATCGGCGCTTGGATCACTTTGAGGCCGTGCACCGGTAGCACTTTTAGGTTTGAAACGAAGCTCGTGTTGCCGCTCGCTTGAATCGTGTATTCGCCGGCACCGATGACGGTGGCACGAATGCCTTCGATCGGTTCGCGCAACACGTCCCTCGGCAACTTCTTCAAATACTCGCGCATATTGCGGCCGAGCACCGGACCGATGTCGCCGTAGGTTTTCGGATCGCGGTCATAGACATGCTCGGAAACGCCGCCGGAAAAGACCAGATGCTGCACTTGCTTGAAGCCCGTATAGTTAACGAACGGCGGCGTCACCATCAAGGAACTCGCCATCGACGAAGTGGGGCCCCGTTCGATGACTTCGAAGAGAATTTTCGCCATGTAGGCGCCGAAGTCCTCTTTCATTTTCTCGCTGATCTTCTGG
>JAERMN010000063.1 GCA_016844625.1 Deltaproteobacteria bacterium | reverse complement strand
CCAAAGGGGATGCTCGCCCCCTTTGAAAACCCCATTTAACGGTTCTACGCTGCAAGCAGCGTGGTCAACGACAAATCGTCCACGCACACGCGAGGTTATCGCCCAGATCATAGGAGAAACAGAGTGAAAGACGAAAAGAGCGAAATCGCCGGAACAGTGACCGAGATCGGCGTCAACCAACTCGATTTTCACGACCCCAGCATATAAAAATCTTGCAAAATACTTTGCAAGTGAAAATCCGCGTGCGCGGCTCGGCGATGGAGATCGAAGGCGATCCGCTGCAAGTCGAGCTCACCAGCCAAATTCTCCGCCAACTCTACAGTCTGTTGGAAAAAGGATACCCGGTCTACGCCAGCGATGTCGATTACGCGATTCGCATCTTGAGCGGCGACAGCCGTGCCCGCTTGCAAGACATCTTTCTCGACACGATCTATATCTCGGCGCACAAGCGCACGATCACGCCCAAGAGCATCGCCCAAAAAGCCTACATCGACGCGATCCGCCGCTACGACATCGTCTTCGGCATCGGCCCCGCCGGTACCGGCAAGACGTATCTGGCGATGGCGATGGCCGTAGCCGAATTAATGAAAAATAACTACGCCAGAATTATTCTAACTCGCCCGGCCGTCGAAGCCGGCGAGAAACTGGGCTTCCTACCCGGCGATCTAGCGGAAAAAGTGAACCCGTATCTGCGGCCTCTCTATGACGCGCTCCACGACATGGTCGATTTCGACCGCGCCCGTAAGTTAGTCGAACGCGGCACCATCGAGGTCGCGCCGCTGGCGTTCATGCGCGGCCGCACGTTAAACGATTCCTTCGTGATTCTCGACGAAGCGCAGAACACCACACCGGAGCAGATGAAGATGTTTCTGACTCGTTTGGGCTACGGTTCTAAAGCGGTGATTACCGGCGACGCCACACAGATCGATTTGCCGGCGGGAAAACCGTCAGGGTTAAAAGAAGCCGCGCGCATCTTGAAAGGCGTCCACGGCATCCGCTTCATCACCTTCACCGAAAAAGACGTCGCGCGCCACCACCTGGTGCAGGAAATTATCTTGGCCTACGAGCGCGAAGAGAGCCACGCCAGCGTGAAAGATTTGCTGGAAAAGACTTAACCCAAATTCTGCGCCTGAATTTAGAACCTTGGTTGAGCGAGGTGTGAGCCTGGAGTCGCGAAGGCACCCAACGGTTATGTGTCAAAGTCCAATTTATACTCGGCAAACCGTCGCATAGCGCTTGATGAAGCCACGGATTGCACCCATGCTCGCGCCCGCGTAGAGGCAGAACTGCTTTGCCTTCGCGACGGAAGGCTTGCACCTCGCTCGTTGCATCACTGTCAACTGCGAAATTAGCGCTTAATGTTAAATCCTACTGCACCGCGTCCAAGGTGACCTTGGTCTGCACCGTGCGGCCGTCACGCAACGATGTCACGTTCACCGCGTCGCCGACTTTGTATTTCTCCAAGGTGAGGAACATATCGTTGGGCGATTCAATTTTTCTGCCATCGATGGCGGTAATGACGTCGCCGAGAATCACGCGGCCCTGAGCATCGCGCCGCGTCGGCTGAATCCCGGCGCGCGCCGCGGCGCTGCCGCGCGCGACATCGACAACCAGGACTCCCGTCACTCGCAATCGTTGGGCGATCTGTTCGTCGGCGATTTGAATGCCCAATCCGGGCCGGGTGATTTTCCCGCTGCGAATGAGCTCGGGCACGATCCGATTAACCGTATCGACGGGAATCGCAAAACCGATTCCCGCCGACGCGCCGGACGGACTGTAGATCGCCGTGTTGACACCGATCAATCGTCCCGCGCTGTCGAGCAGCGGGCCGCCGGAATTTCCCGGATTGATCGCCGCGTCGGATTGAATCACGCCCTGAATCGGCCGGCGCGTCACCGATTCGATCTCGCGGTTGAGCGCGCTGATGATACCGGTCGTGAGCGTTTGGTCGAGGCCGAAGGGATTGCCGATCGCGAAAACATTCTGGCCGACTTGCAAGTCTTTCGACGTGCCGATGGGAATCGGCTGCAGCTTATTCGCTGGCGCGTCGATCTTCAGCACCGCCAAATCTTTATCCGGTGCCACGCCGACGATGCGCGCTTTCCAATTCGACTGATCGGCGAGCGTGACCTGCGCCGCGTCGGCATTTTGAATCACGTGAAAGTTGGTGATGATGTTACCCGTGGTGTCCCAGACAAACCCGGAGCCGGTTCCCTGCGGGATCTGATATTGATTCAACGTGAACATATCCCGCTCGACTCCGAGAACGGTAATATTCACCACTGCCGGCGACGCCTGTTTGAACAAGGCAATGGTCAATTTTTCTTCCGCGCGCAATTCGCCGCGCGGCGTCACCGCGCGCGGCGCCGCCTTGGGATCGTTGAGCGCCGCGCCGTCCAGCCATGCGCCTTTGGTAACCAATAGCGCCACCGCCGCGAGCGTCAGCGCCGGCCAGAAATAGTTTGTAACACGAGAGCGCGGTTTAGGGCTTGGTTCAGCCATCGAATCCTCAAATCGTCCGCTTGATAAACAGATAAACTGACTAAAGCTAGGGATGCCCACGCTGATTGTCAAGCCGATTGACAGTCGGTGAATGCGTACTTAGTTTTCCGTCATCTCAATAAACACCCTTGAAAGGAGAGGTAAATATGGAACTAGTAAGATGGGAACCGTTTGAGGGTTTGAGCCGGCTGCACAGCCGAATCAACGATCTATTCGACGAGAACGCCGGGCGGGCGCGCGCTTTGCCATCAGCGCCTGCCGGTGCATGGTTACCGCCGCTGGACATTCTGGAAAGCAAAGACGCTTATCTGATTCACGCTGAGTTACCGGGGATGAAAAAGGAAGATTTTAACCTAGAAGTCAACGACGGCACTTTGACTCTGAGTGGCGAGCGAAAACCCGAAAACTTGAGCAACGGCGTCGAGTATCACCGCAGCGAGCGGGTGCATGGCAGGTTTTCGAGATCTTTCTATCTGCCGCAAACCGTCAAGCAGGACGGAATCAAGGCGACCTATCGCGACGGGATTCTGGAGATCCACGTGCCGAAAGTCGAGGAAGCGAAACCGCGCCAGATCTCGATCAACGTGAACTAATCCGTCTTCGCTATAACGACCGTCAAAAGGGGAAGCCGCTGGCTTCCCCTTTTGCTTTTGCGTTCAGGAAATTTCGATTCCGGACATCCGACTCCAAACGGAAGACGTAAAAAAGGCGCTCGGTTTCCCGAGCGCCTTTTTCTCTCTGACGAACAATCAATCTTAGTAATCGTCGTGATCGTGCGGCATGGCCGGAGCGTCTTTCTTCTTCTCCGGTTTGTCGGCGATCATGGCTTCGGTAGTCAGCAGCAGACCAGCAACAGAGGCCGCGTTCTGGAGCGCCACACGACCGAACGCGCCCTTGCCGCTCTTTACCTTATCCAAAACCACCGAGCCCTCGGCCCCGGCGTTGCTGACGATCCAACGGAGCGGTTCTTCGATCGCTTTCTGAACGATCCGGACGCCGATTTTCTCATCATCCGTGACTCTCATATTCGCGAGAACAGAGGAAGCCCGAATGAGCGCCACGCCGCCGCCAGGAACGATGCCCTCTTCAACCGCCGCGCGCGTCGCGTGCAGCGCGTCTTCGACGCGCGCCTTTTTCTCTTTCATCTCGATCTCGGTCGCCGCGCCGACTTTCACCACTGCCACACCGCCGGCGAGCTTGGCCAAGCGCTCTTGCAGTTTTTCACGGTCGTAATCCGATGTGGTATCCTCGATCTGTGTGCGGATCTGCGTGATGCGGCCTTCGATCGCGGATTTCTTGCCCGCGCCTTCGATAACCGTGGTGTTGTCCTTATCGATGATGATCCGTTTGGACCGGCCGAGATCCTTCACGGTTACATTTTCAAGCTTAATCCCCAACTCTTCGGCGATCATTTTACCTTCGGTCAGGATCGCAATATCTTCGAGCATCGCCTTGCGCCGATCGCCAAAACCAGGGGCTTTGACCGCAATGACTTTGAGCGTGCCGCGGAGCTTGTTCACCACCAAGGTCGCCAACGCTTCGCCTTCAACTTCCTCAGCGATGATCACCAGCGGCTTGCCGGTCTTGGCGACAGCCTCGAGAACCGGCAGCAAGTCCTTCATACTCGAGATTTTTTTCTCGTTGATCAGAATATAGCAATCTTCGTAGACGCACTCCATGCGCTCTGGGTCGGTGACAAAATAAGGCGAGAGATAACCGCGGTCGAAACGCATGCCTTCGACGAGATCCAGCGTGGTCTCTAAACCCTTGGCTTCTTCGACGGTGATGACGCCCTCTTTGCCGACCTTGTCCATCGCCTCGGCAAGGATGGCGCCAATAGCCTTATCGTTGTTGGCGGAAATGGTACCCACCTGAGCGATTTCATCGCGGTCACGGGTCGGCTTGGAGAGCGATTTGAGCTCTTCAACAACTTTGGCGACAGCTTTATCGATGCCCCGCTTAATGCTCATCGGATCATGCCCAGCGGCGACGAGTTTCAAGCCTTCACTAAAGATCGCCCGAGACAAAACGGTTGCGGTCGTGGTGCCATCGCCAGCTATATCCGAGGTCTTGCTGGCGACCTCTTTCACCATCTGCGCGCCCATGTTCTCGAACTTGTCTTCGAGCTGGATTTCTTTGGCCACCGACACGCCGTCTTTGGTGACCGTCGGCGAGCCCCAAGACTTTTCGAGAACGACATTGCGTCCTTTGGGTCCGAGAGTGACCGTTACGGCGTCAGCCAATAAATTAACCCCGCGCAGAACTCTGCCGCGCGCGTCTTCGCTAAAGCGAATATCCTTTGCAGCCATATTTCTTTACCTCCTTATTCGATTACGCCGAGGATATCTTCTTCACGCATGATCAGATGCTCCTCGCCGTCCAGTTTGATCTCACTGCCGGAGTACTTGCCAAACAGGATCTTGTCTCCCGCTTTGACCCCAATAGGTATTAGCTTCCCGTCGTCGAACCGGCCAGGACCCGCGGCAATCACTTTGCCTTCCTGCGGCTTCTCTTTGGCAGTGTCCGGGATGATGATACCCCCTTTGGTCTTTTCCTCTTCAGCAATACGCTTCACAATCACCCTATCATGTAGGGGACGAATCTTTGTCGCCATAACACCCCTCCTCAAATAAAACAGAAATTTAGATATCCAGAAAGAAATGGATGCGGAAAGCTAATTCTCCCAACGCCAATCGTCAAGGGGGGAAAGAAAGAAAATCAGCAAATTTTTACTTGGCGGCCGGGCTTTCCGCCTTATATGGGGGCACCGCTAAGCCACGAATATAGGCGATGACGTCACGAATCTGCTTATCATTGAATGAACTACCCCAAGCGGGCATAAAGCTCGATTTGCCTATCGCGCTGCCGCCTTTGGTGATCACGTCGACGTCCAGACGGTCCATCGCCCCTACCGGTATCGCCGTGGCATGCTGAGCAAAAGTTCGTATAGAGCTTTTTCCCCTCAGCCTGATTCTGTCCGTAGCTAATGCCAGCGATTGCGCCGACCAAAAAAAGAGCCAGCGATAGGGAAGTCGATGCCGTCTTCAATTTGTTGCAGTTTGCCTTTCAAGATCGGTAAATTCCGTCTTTCCTAGCAGATTCCATTGTGAAACGACAGAGCCCATAGCATCGCTTCTCTACCCAGAAAGCTACCCATTAGACGGAAATGGTGATAAGTACGCAAAAGCCAAGACCGAAGGGGGCGTCATGATCAAAATCTGGGGCAGAACCGATTCGTCAAACGTGCAAAAAGTGCTCTGGTGCCTGGGCGAACTCAGCTTGCCATTCGAGCGCCAGGATTGGGGCGGCAAATTTGGCGGCAATAAGGACAAAGACTATCTGGCCATGAATCCCAACGGCCTGGTCCCGACCATCAAAGATGGCGATTTCATTCTCTGGGAATCGAACAGCATCATGCGTTATCTCAATGCCAAGTACGGTCAGGGCAAGTTGCTGCCGGGCACACCCGAAGGCATGGCCAATGCCAACCGCTGGATGGATTGGCAACTTTCGGCGTTTAATCCAATCATCGTGCCGCTCTTCTTTGCTACCATTCGGACGCCGCCGGAGAATCGCGATCGACAGGCGATTCAAGCGGCGTTAGACAAAACCGCCAAGGCGTGGCAGATGGTCGAAGATCAGCTCGCCAAGAGCCGCTTTCTCGGCGGCGACGAGTTTTCCCTGGGCGACATTCCCCTCGGCGTGTGGGTGTACCGCTGGTTCAATCTGCCCATCGAGCGGCCACGCCAACCCAACATTGAAAACTGGTACGGCCGGTTAAAAGAGCGCAAACCCTACCAGACTCACGTCATGATCCCGGTAACATAGCCATCTGAGCAAGCGGCTGCGCGAACATTAAACCTGGCCCCTCGGCGGGCTGGGTATCAACAGGCGCGCCGCGGCATAGAATAAACCAAAGGGAACGCTCCCCCCATGGGAATCCCCACTTAAATGGTTCCACGCCGTAAGCAACCTGGTCAACGAAAAACAAAACGATTTGAGCTGAAAAGCTGTGTTACGCGATCTTGCCGCCTTCCGCCAAGCGCATGACCGCATCGACAACCTGACCGACATCGGGAATCATCGCGTCAACCAGTGGCGGGCTGTGCGGCGGCGGGATCGCCTGAGCGGCGATGCGCACGACCGGACCTTTCAAATCAGAAAACAAATTCTCTTGAATCAGGGCCGCGAGTTCCGCGGAGATCCCGCCGATCATCGGCCCTTCATCGAGGACGATGGCGCGCTTGGTTTTGGCCACGGAATTGAGAATCGTTTCCTTGTCCAACGGCGCGAGCGAACGAAGATCGACGATCTCAATGTCGATGCCCTTTTCTTTCAGCTGATCAGCGGCAGCGTCGGCTTTCAACACCATGCCGCCGCAAGTGACGATAGTTAAGTCTTTGCCGGCGCGCCGCACTACCGCTTTGCCGATCGGCACCGTGTAGTCGCCTTCCGGCACCGGGCCGCGGATACCGTATAGATGATGACTCTCGAAGCATAGCACCGGATTGGGATCGCGAATCGCGGACAGCAATAATCCTTTGGCGTCCGCCGGCGTGGTCGGCATGATGATTTTAAGCCCGGGAAAATGAATGAATGCGCCGTGATTGCAGCTCGAATGGCTCGGCCCGCCGCCGGCGCGGGTGGCGAACTTGGTGCGCACGACCATCGGCACCTTGACGCGTCCGCCGGTCATATAATGATAGCGCGCGGCGTGCGACGCCAACTGATCCATGGCAAGCGGGAGCAAATCGGCGAACTGAATTTCGACCACCGGGCGCATGCCGTTGATCGCGGCTCCCACCGCAAGGCCGACTAACGCGGCCTCGGATATCGGCGTGTCCAGTACGCGGCTCTCGCCGAACTCCTGCATCAAGCCGCGCGTGACACCGTAGGCGCCGCCGAACAGTGCGACATCTTCGCCCATGACGAAGACGCGCTCATCGCGCGCCATCTCGGAACGCAGCGCTTCGCGCAGCGCCTCTTGCATGCGCATCTCTTTGGTCGCTGGCGTTGCCGCTGCATTAGCCATGGCTCACCTCCGAAGCTGCATAGATGGCATCAAGATCGACTTCTTTCTTCGGCAGCGGCGCCGCCTCGGCGCGTTTCGCCACCGCGTCAAGCTCGGCGTAAACCTTGTCGGAGGTTTTTTGAAATTTCTGTTCGGTTAAATGGCCTTCAGCGATTAGTTTTTCCTTGAGCCGCTTGATCGGGCACTTCTGCTTCCACGCTTCAATTTCTTCCTTGGGCCGATAGCCGGTACCGGGATCGCCGCCGAAGTGGCCGTCCCAACGGTAAGTGATGCATTCGAGAAAGGTCGCGCCACCGCCGCTACGTCCTTTGGCCGCCGCGGCTTCAGTCGCTTCATATACCACTTCAACGTCGTTGCCGTCGATCGTTTTCCCTTCGAAGCCATAGGCCGCGCCGCGCACGGATAGCTGTTTTACCGCGACGCTCTTTTCCAAGCTCACGGTCATCGCGTACTGATTGTTCTCGCAGACATAAATCACCGGCAGCTTCCACACGCCGGCAAGATTCATCGATTCATGCACCACGCCTTGATTGGCCGCGCCGTCGCCGAAAAAGCTAACGACGACTTCTTGCGAGCCGCGCACTTTCGCCGACAACGCCGCGCCAGTCGCCGTCGGCACCGTGCCGCCGACGGTGCCCGTATTGCCGATGAAGCCGAAAGCCATATCCCCCATATGCATCTTACCGCCGCGCCCCTTCGAGTAACCGTCTTGCCGTCCCAGGCACTCGCATATAAGCGTGTACAGATCGGCGCCCTTAGCGATCAGATGGCCTGTGCCACGATGATAGCTGGCGATCAAATCGGTCGATTGCAACGCCGAACAAACTCCCACCGCGATCGCTTCTTGGCCGCGATACGAGTGCGTGCTGCCGAACATCGCCTTGCGCTGATAAAGCTCATCGAGTTTTTCCTCGAACGCCCGCACCAAGATCATCTGCCTGAGCATCGCTTTTCGTTTCGCTGTGTCTAACATCGTATCTCCTTGTCGCTGCCTAAAGAGTGGCTGTATCGCTTGTAGTTATTTGGCCGAGGCGAGGTTGTCAAGGCAACCGCGGACGACGCACTTGCCAACGCGCCGATGAGGATTAACAGACAAACTAACAACCTAAGTCCCGACGCCCTTGGAATGGGTTAATCTGTCTTTAACAGTGTGGTGTCACTTCGTGAAGGTTGATTGCTGAGATATACCAACGTTTCCGCTAGGATTATAAGCTTTAGCCTGAAGGGTGTGGCTGCCAGAGAAAAGCTTTCGAGTATTGACGCTGAAAGAATTAGGCGCCGCGCTATATGAACGTTTCATCAACGTTACATACGCACGGAAGAAGCCGGCGGAATTTATTTCACGAAGAAACGCAGCGATTGGCTGGTGTATTGGACTAACGGCGAGAAGTAAAGACCTAACACCACGGTTAGCACAGCAAGCGGGAGTAAGAGGGTATAATCATTGACAGCGACGGAAACGGTTTTGTCCTCGGGGTTGGGCAAGTCGAGGAACATGGTCTTGACGATCTTCGCGTAGTAGTAGAGCGACACGGCACTGTTGAGCGCGGCGACGACGGCGAGCACGGCGAATGCGCCGCCTAGTTTAAGAACCGCGGAGAACAAGAAAAACTTGCCGATGAAGCCGGCGAACGGTGGCAAGCCGGTGAGCGAAAAGAGAAACACCGCCATGCAAACCGCCGGCACGATGGCGCCGCGCCAGGCCAGGCCGCGATAGCTTTCGATGTCCTCATCGCCGGTGACGTTGGCGATCATGCCGACGACGAGAAACGCGCCGACGTTCATGATCAGGTAAACGACGGCATAAAAAAGCACGGCGGCTAAGCCTTCGTTAGTGAGGATCGCTAAGCCCATCATCATGTAGCCGGCGTGAGCGATGCCGGAATAGGCGAGCAGACGCTTGACGTTTCTCTGGTTGAGCGCGCACAGATTGCCGACGGTCATGGTGATCATGCTCAACAATAAGAGCACCTGCGGCCATTCGACGCCGGCGAGAGTCGTCCACTCGCCGCCGGGCAACATGCGCGAGACACCAGGATAGAAAAAGCGAATCATGATCGCCATCCCCGCGGCGTTGGAGGCCACCGACAAGAACGCGGTGAACGGCGTCGGCGCGCCCTGATAGACGTCGGGCGACCACATGTGAAACGGCACGAAAACGATCTTGTAGCCGAAACCGGCCAGGATAAAGACAAACGCGATGAACATGGCGGCTGAGCTGTAGCCCGTTTCGCCGAGGGCGGTTTGAATCGCGGCGTAGTCTAAGCTGCCGGTCATGCCGAAGATCCAGCTCATGCCGTAAATCATCGTCCCCGAAGCGACGCCGCCGTAGATCAGGTATTTCAACGCCGCTTCGCTGGAGCGCCGGTTATGCGGCAAGAAGCCGGTCAGCACGTACGACATGAGACTGACCATTTCCAAAGACAGATAGGCCATCAGCAGATTGCTCGATGAGGCCATGAAAAACATGCCCAAGGCGCAGGTCAAAAGCAGCGTGTAGAATTCGCCCTGGTGCACCAGTTTGATTTCGTCGCTGCCGAGCGCCATCCAGATGCACAGAAGGGTCGCCGCCATGGTAAAAACTTTGAAAAACAGACTGAAGTTGTCGAGCACTATCATGCGGTGAAACAACCAGCCCGGCGCCGCGCTATATAAGTCGAATGTGGCGAGCAGCGCACCGGCGCAGCCGACAAAGGCGACCAGCGCCAAGCTGCGCTTATTCCGCGCGATCAGATCGAGCACGATCAACAATAAAATTGTCACCGAGAGAATCATCTCGGGAAGAAAAAAAGTAAGACTGGCGACGTTTTTCAGGTCCATGACTTCGCGGCTTAACTATGGAGATGCGGGATCACGATCTCATTGATGTGGTCCAATGACGCGCGCAACAGATCCAAAACCACCTGCGGATAGATGCCAACCAGGATCACGATCACACCCAACGGCACTAATGTGAAAATTTCCCGGCCGTTGATATCCGCCATCTGTAAGTATTTTTCATTGGGCGGACCGAGGTAAACGCGCTGAATGGTCCAGAGCAGATATCCGGCCGTGAGCACGACGCCGCTGGCGCCGAGGATCGCCAGCACCGGATATTTCTGCCAAACTCCGAGTAAGACCAACACTTCGGAAATGAAACCGGAAAGACCGGGGAGTCCCATAGATGCGAAGAAAGCCAACGCCGTTACCCCCGTATACACCGGCATGATCGCCGCCAGACCGCCAAAGCCGTCGATCTCGCGATGATGCGCGCGGTCGTAAACCACGCCGACCAAAAGGAAGAGCATGCCGGTGATGGTGCCGTGGTTAAACATCTGCAACACCGCGCCGTTGATTCCCTGGGTCGTGAAGCTCGCCATGCCGAGCATGACGTAGCCCATGTGGCTGACGCTCGAGTAGGCGACCAGTTTTTTCAAATCTTTCTGCGCCATGGCGCAGAGCGCGCCGTAGATAATATTCCACGCGCCGAGAGCGCCGAGAAACCAGAATGCTAGATCCGCAGTAGCCACGGGCAGCATCGGGAAATTGACGCGGAGAATGCCGTAGGTGCCCATCTTGAGCAGCACGCCGGCGAGGATGACTGAAATCGCCGTCGGCGCTTCGACGTGGGCGTCGGGCAGCCAGGTGTGAAACGGGAAGGCGGGAATCTTGATGGCGAAACCAATAAATAGCGCCATCCAGATCACATGCTGGAAGCCCCAGCCCCAGAGATTAAACGGCCACATCGGCAGCGCCTGTGTGCCGTACCTGTTCGCCTGCGCCATCAGCACGGTCATGTCGAAGGTGTGCGGTTCGCTGGCAAAGTAAAGCGCCAGGATTGCCAGCAGCATCAACACGCTACCGAACAGCGTGTAGAGAAAAAACTTGATCGCTGCGTACTCGCGCCGCGGCCCGCCCCAGATGCCGATCAAGAAATACATCGGCAACAACATGACTTCCCAAAAAATATAAAAAAGGAAAAAATCCAACGCGCAAAAAACGCCCATCATGCCGGCGTCGAGCATGAGAAACAGCGCGAAATAACCCTTGACCGCTTTTTCAATGCCGAAAGAAGCGAAGATGCAGATGAAACTCAAGAGCGCGGTGAGTAACACCATTGAAATACTAAGACCATCGATTCCCATGAAGTAGCTAATATGGTAATCGGGAATCCATTGATACTTCTCCATGAATTGAAAGCCCGCTTTGCTGCGATCGAAATTAATGAACAGCCAAATCGCCATCAGGAGCGGTGGAACCGTCACCACGGCGGAGAACCAACGAATCAGTTTGGCGTTGTTGGGCAGCGCCAAAACGATCACCGCTCCCGCCAGCGGGATGAAAGTCATATAGGTGAGCACGTTTTCCATCTTATCGATTCTCCCTAACGATCAGCTCCAGTAACGAATCTTAACGATAATGGCCAATGCCATCGCGATCAGAATGCCGTAGAGATAGCTATTGATGTTGCCGGTCTGCACGCGGCGAAATTTATTGCCAACCCAGAAAGTGATGTTGGCGATCGCGTTTACGATGCCATCGATGATGTAGTTGTCGAACAAACCATTGAGCCAAGAGGCGAACCGCGTGAGCGCGGCTGAGCCATCGACGATGCCGTCAATGATATATTGATCGAACAATGATCCGATGCGAGCTAACAGCATCGTGCCATTGACGAAAATCACTTGGTAGATCTCGTCGAAATACCACTTTCGGTCAAATAGACGATACAAGAAGCCGCCAGCAAGATTGCAAAATATGTCCGGCGAAAGCGACTCGCGGCGGTACATGAGAAAGGCGATGAGGACGCCGAACGACGCGACCGTCACCGAAACCGCCATCAGGCCCCATTCCAGCGCGTGCGACCCCTGCCCTTCTGCGTGGGCGTGAATCACCGGCTCAAGCCAATGGGCGAATTGGCTACCGCCGAGAACACCGGGCAAACCGATCAAACCGGCGAATATCGCGCCAATCGCCAGAATCACCAATGGCATCGTCATCACCGATGGTGACTCGTGCAAATGTTCTTGAGTGTGATGATCGGCGCGGCACTTGCCGTAAAAGGTCATAAACAATTGGCGGAACATATAGAAGGCCGTCATGCCCGCGCCGCACAGAGCCAAAAACCACACGAGCTTGTTGCCATGCTCACTGGTGAACGCCAGCCAAAGAATTTCATCCTTGGAGAAAAAACCGGCGAACGGCGGAAAGCCGGCGATGGCGAGCACGGAGATAAGGAACGTGGTGAACGTCACCGGCATCCACTGTTTCAGCCCGCCCATCTTGCGCATGTCCTGCTCATGGTGCATGGCGTGGATCACGCTGCCGGCGCCCAGGAAGAGACAGGCTTTGAAAAAAGCGTGGGTCATGAGATGGAAAATCGCGGCGGCGTAACCGCCCACGCCGATACCGATGAACATGTAGCCCAGCTGACTGACGGTCGAGTAGGCGAGAACCTTTTTGATGTCGTTTTGCGTCAGCGCGATGGTCGCCGCCAGTAACGCAGTGGCAACACCAATGATCGCGATGACATTTAAAGTGTCCGGCGCCATGGAAAAGAACACGTTCATCCGCGCCGTCATATAAACGCCGGCGGTGACCATGGTGGCGGCATGGATCAGCGCGCTCACCGGCGTCGGCCCGGCCATCGCGTCAGGGAGCCAAACAAAGAGAGGAATCTGCGCCGACTTACCAGTGGCGCCGACGAAGAGAAATAGCGTGGCAACGGTAACGACCGGCCAACCCCAGATGAGCGCATCCTTGATCGACGGCGCCCATTTGACCATCTCGCGAAAAGTCAACGAGCCGTGCCCGTGTGCGTCGAGCGACCAGAACAGCAGAAACATGCCGAGCACGAAACCGAAGTCGCCGACCCGGTTGACGATGAAAGCTTTGTTGCCGGCGCGCGCGTTGGCGTGGTCGTGGTACCAAAAGCCAATCAGAGCGTAGGAGCACAAACCGACGCCTTCCCAGCCGACGAAGAGCACCAGCAAATTATCGCCCAACACCAGCGTCAGCATCGCCGCGGTGAAAAGATTCAAGTAAGCGAAGAAGCGCCAAAACGCCTTGTCGTCATACATGTAGCCGGTGGCGTAAATATGAATCAACCCGCCGATGCCGGTGACGACGAGAATCATCACCGCCGACAAGGGATCGATCAAGAACGCCATGTCGACTTTGAGCGAGCCGAGATGAATCCAGGTGTAAAGATTATCGATGAGAAAGCGTTTTTCCGGCGCTAGATTTTTAAGTGTAAGAAACGCATTAAGCGAAAGTCCGAACGCGATGATCACCGGCGCACAAGCAATCACGCCGATGGCGCCTTTGCCCATGGTTTTTTGGATCTTCGCGCCAAGCAGCCCATTGACGATCGCGCCGATCAGCGGCAAGAACACGATCCAGCGGATAAAATCTATTTGTATCGGACTTTCCATCTAGCCTATTACCCCAAAGAACCCCGGCCCCATTTTCGATTTTGGATTTTGGCTTGAAGGAGACCCGTGATGACAGATGTAGCCATGGTTTCTGGCTGCGCCATCCGACAATCGAAAATCCAAAATTAATTCATTCCTTGAGCGTTTCCGCCGCTTCGACATCGATGGTGTGGAAGAGCTGGAAGATCGCCAAGACGATCGCCAGGCCCACCGCGGCTTCCGCCGCCGCCAACATGATGACGAAGATCGCATAAATCTGACCGGCGTGATCGCCACTGCTGAAATGGGAAAACGCGACATAGTTGATATTGGCGCTGTTGAGGATCAGCTCGACGCCCATCAAGACGCTGATGGCGTTACGCCGGGTCAGCACCGTGAACATACCCAATGAAAAAAGAATCGCGCCGATGATGAGATAGGAAGAGAGATCGTTGGGCGACATGGCTACTCTTTGATCTCCTTGCGCGACAGCACCAGAGCGCCGATCAAGGCGCCCAACAACACCAACGAGGCGAGCTCAAAAGGCAAAAGATACTCGTACAAAAACGAATCGCCGATCTTGGCGGTGGTGGCGGCGTGCACCAGTTCCTTGGCTTTGACCCAAGGCGTTTCGCGAATGGTTTGGATGAGTAAAATAATAAACACGCCGATCACCAGCAGCGCCGGCACTCTCCCCGCCGCGCGATTGGTGATCTCGACATCGGCGATCCGGTGCGTCAGCATGACCGCGAAAAGAATCAGCACGAGAATACCGCCGACGTAAATCAGCAGCTGCACCGCGGCGACAAAATCGGCGCCGAGAAAAACATAGATGCCGGCCACGCCCATGAACGTTCCCAAAAGCGAAAACGCCGAGTAAATGATGTTGCGCGATAGCGCCACCATGCCGGCGGAAACCACCGTGACGAGACAAATTAGATAAAACACCGCCGTCGAAACATCCATAACTTTCTCTAGTTTGTGGGATCGCGGAAAAAGAAAACTTTTCTGGGTCAACTACCGGAAGATCCGATCTGGATCAAGAGGCGGTGCCGATTCAATCGTTGGTCGCCCCTCATCAGGTGTGCCTATTCCTTCTCTGCAGCCCCTCCTCCATCCGCCGTGGCGAACTCATCCATATAGGCCTGACCGATTTCGACCTTGGCGATCAACTTCAACTCGGTTTCGCCGCCCTTCTTGGGCTTGTACAGATTCGTCGCCTGCGGCGCGAAGTGGCGCACCAACCCCGCCGGGTTATAGCTTGCCCCTTCGAACTCTTGCGAGTGGCGAATCGCGCCGGTCGGACAGGACTCGGAGCAGATCCCGCAGTACATGCATTTGCAGATATCGATATCGAAGTGGGTAAAGTAACGCTGCTTGGTCTCCTTGTTCATGTCGATGCCGATGGTGATGCAGGTAATCGGGCAATCTCTCTCACAAGCCAGGCAGCCGGTGCAGATATCCATATCAACTTCGAGAATGCCACGATAACGATGCGGCAATGTGTCTTGGATCGGCACCGGAATCTTGTCCGGATACTGGATGGTCATCGGCCGGCGCATCAGGTGCGAGAAGGTGATCGACATGCCTTCGAAGGTCGACGTAACCGTGTCCCGAATATCCTTTATATAGCTCGCAACGTTCATAGTTCCCCAGCGACTAAATATGCGGTTTGAGATAAAGCTCGGGCTTGGCTGCGCGAAACTGAAAACCGACCCGGCGGAAAAAATTAATGATCGTCGCGATAGCGAAACCAAGAGTCAGCGCGCCGAAGATGCGCCGGCCATTCTCATCCATAAACATGAATCCGATGGTGCCTAGCATACAGATGAATGACAGCGGCACCATGTACTTCCAGCACAGCGCCATCAGTTGGTCGACGCGCACGCGCGGCAACGTCGCGCGTATCCACATGGCGACGAAGACCCAGAAATACGCTTTCAAGAAAAACGTCACGAACTGAAGAATGGCCAACAGCACTGGATTGTCGGTGACCGGCGGCACTTGCCAGCCGCCCATGAACAGCGTCGTCGCTACCGCGCCGATGACGTAGAGATTGCCCCACTCGGCGAAAAAGAAAAACAAGAAGCGC
>JAERMN010000062.1 GCA_016844625.1 Deltaproteobacteria bacterium | reverse complement strand
CGCGGAGTAATTTTTCAGCGTAATATCCGACTGCTGGCCCGGCACGCCGGTGCGCAGGCTCATCCAGACGATCATCCCCAAGAGGACGAGGATCGCCAGTGCCGAGCCGCACGCCACGGTCACCAACGACAGCTTGGACCAATTGATCGCCGGGCTCTGCCGGTCAGGTATCAAGACTTGGGTGGACATTAGGATTTCACACTTTCGCCGGCACGGCTGTCTTTCCGTCATTCCCGTGAAAACGGAATCCAGGTTATTTCCCGTAGGGGCGGACCTACGTGTCCGCCCTCTCCCCGGATTCCCGCGTGCGCGGGAATGACGGATTGCGCATCCGACGGATCGGCCTTAACCACACTTCGCTTAAATGACGACAAAACTCACTTCAACAAAATCTTGTTCAGCTCTTCTTCCAATGCGGTATCTTCCTTTTGAAACACCTCGTTGAGCTCTTTCGGATCTTGCAACTTGAGCTTGTTGGCCTTCACGTACTTCGCCAAGATGGTTCCGTCGACGAGATGAGAGCTACGGTGATCTTGCTTTTCCAACACGCTCTGCGCTTCGCGCGTCACCATAAAGCCGATGAACAATTTGGCCATGTTGGGATGAGCTGAATTACGCGGCACGGCCAATTGATAATAGGACGAAGTCGCCGGCGCCGATCCGGGCAAGCCCACCAGCGGCGCACCTTTCGCCTGCCATTTCCACATCGCTTCGAGCGGGCCGCCCGTGCTCGCCATGATCGGAAACTCACCGCTGACGATGCGCTCCTCTTCACCTTGGCGCAGCCGGCCACCGGTGAGCGGCGCGAGCTTGCGGGCAAAGGCCAAAACTTTTTCTTTGCCCCAGATCGGCGTCAAGCGCACCAGCCAGTGAATGTAAGCGGGAATCGCCATTTTCCCCGCCCAGGTTGGCGATAGCGCCGGATCGATCAGGTCTTCGTAATTTTTTGGCGCCTTGTCTTTCGGGATCGCGTTGGAGTTGTAGATGATGCCGTGAAACGACGCATAGACCAACACCGACTCTTGCGGAAAAATTTCCATCTCCTTGGTCACCCAGGGAAAGATTCCCGACCAGTTTACTTTTTGCAGCGCCTTTTCGAGGTGCATGGTCATGTAGGTGCCGTCGGAGCCAAGATACATGTCGGTGGACGACTGGGTCCCGGCCTTTTGTTCCGTGATGATGCGTGCCGCCATCTGCGGGAAACTCGGCCCGCCGCTTAGATTCAATTTCGCCTTAAAGCCAAAGCGTTTGGCGAACAAAGCTTCGAGCTCGGCAAAGCCTTTTTTGCCGCCAAAGGTCGACGTGCTCGCCATCAGCGTCACTTCGCCTTCCTTCTTAGCCTCAGCGACGATCTGTTCGAGTTTTTGCGCGTGCACGAATTGAGGCAGAACCAGCAGGGTAACAACGATGAATTTCAGCACTGGATTACTCCTTCCAAGTTAAAACCATGCGACGCCGAGGATGGAGGATTGAAGATGGAGGATGGGAAGACAAAAGGCCAATCATCGATCCTCTATTTTCAATTGTCCATTTTCCATTCTCCATTCTCAATTCAACTCAGCGCTTCAACCGCATCGCGACTGGAATCGAACGTGATCACGCCGTTGTCATTCGCCTCGCGGACCACGCCGAGGGGATCTTTGCCTTGACCGACGGCGTCAATAGAGTCGCGAATCATTTTGCGCAGCATGAGAATGCCCTGGTCGGAAGTCGCCAGATGCTCTTTGGTCCGATCGGCGATCATGCCCTGAGTTTCCTGGGCGACGCGGTCTTGCTCGCGATTGGGCAAATTCCACCAGCCGTCTTGCACCCGGGTATAAACACCCGGCTCGCTTTTGCGAAACCCCTTCACGCGCAACGCCACCGGCAGTGTCGGCTTGCCGTCTTTATGCGGATAGAAATCGATGTAATAAGTGTTCGTCGTGTAATCGTCCTTGGGCACACGGAAACGAATCACCTGGCGCGGCTGCTCGTCAATTCGAGCAGCGGAATGGCGTATATGGGAAGGAAAAATAAAATGCGAAATACGCGGCTGCGCCACGCCCTCGACCCAAGTGGTTTCTTTGAGGCCGAACGGTGTCGGTTCCCACTTGATCGTCGGCCGCTTCATCGCCATGTTCGGATAGCCGGCCGCGTGCAATGCGATGGAGTGGGCGCCGTCGGCGGAATTCTCGGCGCGCTGGAGCCAATTGCAAAATTCTTCGCCGCCGCCGACCACCCGGCAGCCGTCGTCGCGCACCAGCAAATCGTACTGCGGCAACAGCGGCGCCGGCTCGGGCCCAACGTAAGCAAAGATCAAACCGCCGGCGTCTTCTGCGTAATACGCGGGATGCTTGACCCGCTCTTTGAAAGTGCTGTCAGCGGGTTCCGCCGGCTGCTCCAAGCAATTGCCGCGCACATCCCAAAGCCAGCCGTGATAGCAGCAGCGCAGACCGTTATCTTCGACGCGGCCATATTCTAAAGAGGTGCCGCGGTGCGAGCAGTGCAGCGCGACCAATCCCAACTCGCCCGCGCCGTCGCGAAACAGCACGAAGTCCTCGGCGAGCAGCGTGATCTTGGTCGGCGCCGCCTTGGCCTTCACTTGATCCGAAAACGCCACCGGCCACCAGTAGCGGCGGAGCATTTCACCCGCCGGCGTTCCAGACCCGACACGAGTCATTAATTCATTCTCTTCATGAGTCAGCATAATCAACCATTTCGAGCAAGTTATGAAAAATTCCGAATCTGAAACCCATCACTCCACTACTCCATTACTCCAACCATTCTGCTACCGCTTCAGCATCTTGGTCAGTTCTTCTTTCAACTCCAAGCCGCTGTCCTCGCCTTGCAGGTAAAAATCGATGGACTCCTTGGCCGTCTGCAACTTAATTTTATTTTGCTTGAGATAATTCGACATGATCGTGCCGTCGACCAAATGCGACGTGCGAAAGTCCTGCTTCTCCAGGATCGCCTGGGCTTCCTTGGACGCCATAAAGCCGACGAACAGTTTCGACAAATTCGGATGCGCGGAATTCTTCGGCACCGCCAGCTGAAAATACGACGGCAGCACCGGCGTCGAGCCCATCACCGCGACCAGCGGCGCGCCCTTGGCTTGCCACTGCCACATCTGTTCGGTCGCGCCGCCCATATTGGCGGCGATCGGGAACTCGCCGCTCACCACGCGCTCTTCTTCGCTGTAGCGCAGCCGCCCGCCGCTCAGCGCGACCAGTTTTTTGGTAAAACTTTTGACCTTGTCTTCGCTCCAGATCATCGACAGCTCGACCAACCAGGAAACATAGGGCGGAATCGCCAGCTTGCCGGCCCAAGTCGGACTCAACTTCGGGTCGACCAGATCCTCGTAGGTTTTCGGCGCCTTTTCTTTTGATATCAGCTTCGAGTTGTAAATCATGCCGCGCAATGAAGTAAAAATCAGCACGCCCTCGCCCGGAAAGATTTCCATCTCTTTGGTGATCCATGGAAAGATTCCCGAGTAATTGACCTTCTCCAGCGCTTTCTCTTTGTGCAGCAGGGAAAGATGCGACTGCGAACCATGATAGAGATCGCTCGACGCTTTGCTGCCATTTTTCACTTCAGTAATCAGCCGTGCCGCCATCGCATTCATCTCCGGCCCCGCGGCAAAACGGATCTTCATATTGAGGCCGAAGCGCTTGTTGAACGCCGCTTCGAGCACGCTCAAAGTCTTCGGCCCGCCAAAAGTCTGCGCTCCGGCGATAAAAGTAATCTCCGATTCTTTCTTCGCCCCCGCGATCAACTGCTCCTGAGTCTCCGCTCCGGCTGTTGAATGAATAGAAACCAGCAGCGCGGACCAGGCGACAAGCTTGGCATAAAATTTCATTGCGCTCTCCGATCCGAGAAACTTTGAACCTTGAACCCTTGAACGAATCCGTCCCCCGAAACGTCTTGAACCGCGTGAACGTATTGAACGGCTCGAACGATTAGTTTAATCAAGCATTTCTTCCCGCGGCTCCAGCCTAATCAATTCATTCTTCGCCGGATCGCGCACGACCCCCAACGGATCGCGCCCCTGCTTGATCGCTTCGATGCCGTCCTTATAAATTTTTCGTAATAGGATGACGCCCTTGTCGGTGGTCACCAGATGTTCGGCCGTGCGGTCGAAGATCACGCCCTGGCTTTCCTGCGCCGCGCGGTCCTGGTCTTCGCGGGCGAGCCAGCCGGTCTCGTCATCCCAGCGATACTTTCCGAAAACCGTGTCTTGCACGCCCTCCGCCGCGCGGTCTTTCATCAACTTGGCGGTAGGTTTGCCTTCCACCACATTGGCAAACTCGACGGTGTAATGGATCGTGCTGGTGTCGTCGATCGGCACGCGCCAGCGCATGACTTCGCAGGAACTGCTCGCTCGGTGCTCGGTCGGATGGCCCTCTTCGACGTTGCCGGTTTTGTTAATCGTCGGCATGACGAAAAAATTCACATGCGCCCAGTTCTTGCCGGCGACCCGCCGCGTGTAGGTATTGAGAACGCCGTGCTCGAAGATTTGCGGGTTGATCTCGCCGTCTTCCCAGGTCGGCGTTGTGATGCCTCGGTGCAGCCATTTCAAATGGTTTTGATCCACCGAGTTTTCGATCATTTGGAAATAGTTGCAGTTGACGATGCGCGCGCGCATCGCGCGCTGGCCGTCCTGGCGCGCGAGCACATCATAGCGCGGCAACAACGGCGCCGGCTCCGGTCCCAAGTACACAAACAGCACGCCGCCAAGCTCTTGAACCTTATACGAGGGCTGGCGCACGCGATCCTTAAACGTGCTCTCCGCTCCCTCGCCCGGCGTTTCCAATACTTTGCCGTCGACGTTAAACAGCCAGCCGTGATAGCAACAACGCAGCCCGCCGCTCTCGATATGACCAAACTCAAGCGACGTGCCCCGGTGCATGCAGCGCAGCGCCAGCACGCCGAACTTGCCAAATTCGTCTTTGAACAACACGACATCTTCGCCAAGAATCCGCTTCTTCTTCGGCTTCCCCTGCAATTCGTTGGCAAACCCAATCGGCTGCCAATACCGCCGCAGTAATTCGCCGGCCGGCTTCCCCGGCCCCACCTGCGTCAACATGTCATTTTCTTCTTTGCTCAGTGCCATAACCGCTTCCTTTTGCTGATGGAATTATTCGCGTTAGTTTAATCACGAATATCCGAGTCGCGCCGAGGGTGTCAAGCAAAGCGGCGCCGCCGATCCGCTTCACGTAAGAGCGGATCGGAATGACAATTGGACTTATCCCCTTTTTTCTCGTCGGCGTTTGTCAAAGAACGAGATTGACAAGACGTAACCTAATGACGGATATTGCAGCCGATTTGATTTTCTCAAAATGGACAGTGGCCAAATACACTGCCGGAAGGGCCGGCAGTAGACTCAATAGTTAGCCGGTCAACCTGCGATGGAGTACAAGTCCCACACCCGCAACGAGGAAGTGGAGGGAACGACATGAGAATCTGTTCAGCCATGGTCCTCGCGGTCCTCGCCGTGAGCACATCGTTGCAGGCGGAGCAAATCCCGGTCGCAAAGCCCGAGGCGGTGGGCATGTCGAGTCCCCGCCTCGAGCGAATTGGGCAAGTCCTGCGCGCTGATGTCGAGAGCGGTCGTATGCCCGGAGCCGTCGTCGCCATCGCTCGCAAGGGAAAGCAGGTGTACTACGAAGCGTTCGGCTTCCTAGACAAGACGGCCCGCACGCCAATGCTCAAGGACGCCATCTTCAGCATCGCCTCGATGACCAAGCCGATGGCGACCGTGGGTGCGCTGATGCTCGTCGAAGAAGGTCGTCTTCTCCTGAATGACCCGGTCGGCGAGTACCTGCCACAACTGGGCAAAATGTCAGTGGCTGTGATGCGTCCCGGAACCGCGATGGGCAGCGAGGCTGCCAGGCGACAGCCGACGATTCAGGATCTCATGCGACACACGGCCGGCTTCACGTACGGCAATCGAGGCACAAGTGAGCTCTACAAAATGTATCCCCAAGGGTCCATCGAGTCGGCTAGTCTGACCGGACCGCAGTTCATCGAAAAGCTCGCTACGCTGCCGTTGCACTATCAGCCAGGTACGGTGTGGGACTACAGCCTGGGTCTTGATGTCTTGGGTCTAGCCATCGAGGCCGTCACCAAGCAGCCGCTCTCTCGCTTCCTGAATGAGCGACTCTTCGCGCCTCTGGGAATGGTCGATACGGGGTTTGTCCTGACTGCTGAGAAGGCGAGACGACTTGCCAGGGCTCTACCCGTTGACCCCGAAACTGGCAATCAACTGAAATATCCTTTCATAAGTGATCGCAGGCAGCGGCGAATGTTCGATTGTGGCGGCGCATGCGCCTTTTCGACGGCCACCGACTATCTGCGATTTGCTCAGATGTTGCTCAATCGCGGCGCGCTGGAGGACACGCGCATCTTGGGGCGCAAGACCGTCGAATTTATGACCGCGGACCAGCTTGGTCCGGAGGTGAATACGGATCGCTTGCGCGACTCGCCGAACATCAACGGCTACGGATTCGGCCTCAGCGTCGCTGTGCGACGCGGTTCCGGCGTCGCAGGTGTGATGGGATCACCAGGTGATTATCACTGGGGCGGCGCGATGGGTACGTTCTTCTGGGTGGATCCGAAAGAGGAACTAGCCGTTGTGTTCATGGCCGCCACGCCAGGCGCGACGCGCCTTCACTATCGTCAGGTGATCACCTCACTGGTGTTGCAGGCCATCGCCGATTGATCGGGTACTCGTCAAGAAAGGCCGGCTAACCTCGCGCTGGTGCCGTCGGCGCGGCGCAATCGTGAGCGCCGCGGCACAGCGCGAAACGTTGAACATTCGCCACGATGTTGGTCTCGGTCCAATCGTACCGGCAGCGGCAATTTGGAACCTCGAGGGACATTGAGCGCTAATGGATCTCTCAACATTGGATTCGATTTCAACGAGTGGCATTTACAGCCTTGAGCATCCTCGTGGCGACCATCGAGGCCCAAACATCTGTGCAGCCGTCGAGTTCACCTAGAGTCATGCTCTATGCCAGCGTGGGGCCCGACATGGTCTGGTACGACGTGGACGAGGAGCATACAACGCTGGTCAGACAAGGTTCGGTAACGCTTCCGGCGAATGTGCAGGAGGCGTGGCCTCATCCTTTGGGACAATATCTTTATGTGGCATGGAGCAACGGTGGTCCTAGTTTTAACACGGCTTCTGGCACTGGTCCTGGATTGATCGGCAGTCAACATGGTGTGAGCACATTCCGCATCAATCCGGCATCAGGCGCGCTGCAGGCTCACGGCCAGTGGGTATCGCTGCGATCCCGTCCGATTCACGTGACTACCGACATCCCGGGCGCGCATGTGCTCGTCGCCTACAACAATCCGAGCGGGGTGACCGTGCATCGGATCCAGCCAGACGGAACCGTCGGTTCGGAGGTCAAGCCGCCGGCAATGCTAGATGCCGGCATCTACGCGCATCAGGTACGGGTGGATCCGTCGAATAAGAGCGTGATTCTCGTGACACGGGGAAATGGCCCCGCTGGCGCCAGACCGGAAGACCCGGGTGCCCTGAAGATATTCAGCTACGAAGACGGATTGCTGGCGAACCGAGCCTCCATTGCTCCGGGTGGAGGTTTTGGTTTCCAACCGCGGCACCTTGATTTTCACACATTCGGGCCTTGGGTCTTCGTGTCACTGGAGCGGCAAAACAAGCTCCAAGTCTACAAGAAACTGACCGATAAAACACTGACCAGCGAGCCGTTGTTTACAAAAGACACGTTGACTGCTCCAAACAGAGTCCGACCCGGACAGGCTGGGGGGACCATTCACATGCACCCTAGTGGCAGGTTCGTCTACGTGGCCAATCGCAACAGCGGAACAACGGACTTCGAAGGCACGTCCGTTTTCGCAGGAGGAGAAAACTCCATTGCCGTGTACCAGATCAATCAGGACACGGGGGAGCCGACGCTGATTCAAAACATCGATACTCGAGGAATGCACGCGCGCACCTTCGCCGTCGACTCAAGCGGCCACATCCTAGTTGCGGCCAATCAGGTGTCGTTTTCCGTACGTGACGGAAACAACGTGCGCATTGTGCCCGCTGGCTTGGCCGTATTTTTGATCCGCGCTGACGGCAGGCTTAACTTCGTGCGCAAGTACGACGTCGAATTGGGGTCTGGCAGAAGCCTCTTCTGGATGGGACTTGTTTCGCTTCCCTGATGCAGCATTTTGGCTGACGCGAACTGCTGAACGCACGTCCGCAACGCGGTCTAACCAACGACGATGCAGCCGCCAATCGGCGAGCATCGGTTTCGTTTCATGGAAGATGGAGCCCGCGCCGATTGCGGCTGATCGTCTAACCGTTCGGCGTGCTGCCTTTATCAATGCTATGCTTCAGGACGTTGAGAGGAAGCTATTTATGACTCAAACCGTGAGTGTAGATGAACCCCAAATTAATTTGCAGGATTTGCTGGCACAGGCTTTGGCTGGTAACGAAGTGATAATCACAGATCGCGGCAAACCAGTAGCGCATCTAGTTCCGGTTGCTCCGTTTAAAAAGAAGCGTGTTGCGGGTCTCAATCGAGGCACAATCTGGACGAGCGAAGATATTGATGAACCTTTACCGGATGGGTTCTGGCTGGGTCAAGAATGACTGTTGCTCGACACTCATATCTTCATCTGGTGGGCAGAGAGTTGGGCGGATTGACCAATCAAGAGCTGGCCAAGGAGTTGCACCAAGAACCGGCGGCGTTGAGCAGAGGGTTAGGGAAATTGGCAGAGGAGTTGGTGAAAGATCCGAAACTGTATGGCTTAGTGAAAACGCTCTGCGACACCTTGAGGAAAGGGCGGCGGCCGAAAAGATCGAAAAGGTTTGCCTGACTCCACATCCGAGGAGCATGCGACCATCATCAAGAGTGAAATCGAGAAGTGACGCAAGGTGATCAAGGACGCCGGCATCGAGCCGCAATGACCATGAAACCCTTCGACTGGCAGTTTCCCTACCCCTCCCAGCGTATGCCGGTACTGGCGCGCAATGCAGTCGCGACATCGCAGCCGCTCGCGGCGCAAGCGGGATTGCGCATGCTGCTCAAGGGCGGAACCGCCGTGGATGCGGTGCTCGCCACGGCGATCACGCTCACCGTGGTGGAGCCCACCAGCAACGGCATCGGCAGCGACGCCTTCTGCATCCTCTGGGACGGCAGCAAGCTGCACGGGTTGAACGCCTCCGGCCGCTCGCCGGCGGCTTGGAATCTCGACCGCTACAAGGGGCACAAGGCGATGCCGACCCGCGGCTGGGATGCGGTCACCGTTCCGGGAGCGGTATCGGCGTGGGTCGCGCTGTCCGAGCGCTTTGGCAAGCTGCCTTTTGCCGACCTGTTCGAGCCCGCCATACGTTACGCCGCCGACGGCTACATGGTGTCGCCGACGATCGCCCGGTTGTGGGCGAAGCAGGCGCCGGAGCTCAAGGACATGCCGGGCTTCGCGGAGCACTTCATGCCGCATGGCCGCGCGCCCGGGATGGGAGAAAAGTTCGTTGCACCCGCGCACGCGAAAACGCTGCGGCGCATCGCGGAAACCAAAGGCGAGGCGTTCTATAAAGGTGACCTGGCGGAGAGTATGTCGGTCCATGCCCGCAAACACGGCGGCGCGATGACGCTCGAGGACCTCGCCGCGCACACGGTGGACTGGGTCGAGCCCCTCGCCCACGACTACCGCGGCTACACCCTGCACGAGATACCGCCCAACAGCCAGGGCATCGCCGCCCAGATCGCGCTCGGCATCCTCGAGGGCTTTGATATGAGCGCCATCCCCGTGGATTCCGCCGACAGCCTGCACCTGCAGATCGAGGCGATGAAGCTCGCCTTTGCCGACGCCTACGAGTACGTTTCGGACTCCGACACGATGCGCGTGAAGAATGCCGAGCTGCTCGACAAGGAATACCTGAGAAGCCGCGGGCGTCTCATCGACCTGAAGAAGGCGAACACCCCGCGGCACGGCGTTCCCAGCCGCGGCGGCACGGTATACCTCACCGCCGCCGACGAGTCCGGCATGATGGTGTCGTACATACAGTCCAACTACCAAGGGTTCGGCTCCGGCATCGTCGTCAACGGCATCAGCATGCAGAACCGCGGCTACGGCTTCGTGCTGCGCCCCGACCATCCCAACGTGGTCGCCCCGCGCAAGCGTCCGTTCCACACCATCATCCCGGCTTTTGTCACGCAAAACGGGCAGCCGGTGATGAGCTACGGCGTGATGGGCGGCTCGATGCAGGCCCAGGGGCATGCGCAGATCATGATCCGCCTCGCCGACTATCAACAGAATCCGCAGGCGGCTTCCGATGCGCCGCGCTGGCGCGTGGACCAGGGTCTGGACGTCAATATCGAGCAGGGCGTACCCGCCGGGGTCCTCGACGACCTGAAGCGCCGCGGGCACAACGTCGTGCAGGCGGACCGCTGGAGCACCGACTTCGGCCGCGCGCAACTCATCTACAAGCTCGACGACGGCTACTTCGCAGCGTCCGAGCGGCGCACCGACGGCCAGGCCGTTGGCTATTGAAGCGGGAGGGGACGAGGACGTGAGAGCGTGAGAGGGAAACCCCATCTCATGATTTGACGATCTCCCGACTTCCCGATCTCCCGATCTCACGGATGCTTATGTCTGAGCACAAAGCCACAAT
>JAERMN010000444.1 GCA_016844625.1 Deltaproteobacteria bacterium | reverse complement strand
CCACCCGCTTAAATAAAGAAACTCCACCAGCGGCGGCAAATGATTCGGCAAATTACCCAGGAGCTTGCGAAAGTCCCCGTGATCAAGGAAACCTTGCCGCACGTTGTTCTCCGCGAGCATTTGAAACCGCGGCTTGCGCGATAGCTTGCTTGCGCCGAGCGCGAGCGAGAGCATCCGCCCGAGCGTTGCCACTTCGCGGTTGACGGTCGCGTTAGATGCCCTTCGTCGATCCCGTGGCTCTGGTAAGCCCGTACTCTATGCGGCGTGATATCTTTGGCCCGGTCCATTCCGAAGAATCTTGGCATGTGCGGCAGGTAAGATTTCACCGTTTTCAGCGACCGCTTGTCTTTTACTTGGTAATCCTTCTTCAGGTCCGTCACCAAGCCCTCATGTAGCCAAGGTGTAGACAATCGGTACATTGCAATTTAGCCATCCAAACTGCCATGAAAATCTTCAAGGCGAAACAATTCTCTGGCAATCACGTTGCCCCGGCACTCAACATGAAGGCTGGGAGGGCTTTGTTCTGGGTTGCGCATTTCAAGTACCACGGGCGTAAGCCCGTGGGTATCTACCTGGTTATTGGATGCACAGCTTTCGTGTGTTACGTCTTTGTGCAGTGAAGCGATTATCTGTCCATTGCGGGTTGGTCCTAATAGTTCTCTTGGCGGGCTGCGGTCGCAACGAACGGATGGACACGGTCTACACCCAGCGTTGTTTAAATTGCCATGGCGTAAGCGGCCGCGGCGACGGGCCGATGGCGGCGTCTTTGCCAGTCGCGCCTCCGGATTTCCGCCAAACGGTGGAAAAAAAGGGCAATCCGCAGATTCGCCGCCTGATTGCCGACGGCAAAGGGTTGATGCCAGCGTTCGAGCCGGCGCTAAGCGCTTCCGAAATCAACGATATGCTCCAGATGGTACGCTTTTTAAGCCGCGAGGGTCGGCAGATTAGCTGGTGGGAAAAGTTCGATGCGCTGGTGGTGGCTCACTGCAGCATCCCTTGGGAAGCGGTTTTGGGTTACGATGAACCCTCGGCGGAGAAGAAACTGTGAGCGCATTGTGGGTTTGGGGTTTTTGCCGAATCGGACTTGCGTTTCTCTTGAGCTTCGCGAGCTTGGCTGGCGCGGCGAGCGCACCCCATTCAGCGCTAAAGCCCGTCGAGCGCCGACAAGTGAATTTACCCACCGCCGATTTCAGCCTCACCGATCAAGGCGGCAAGATTTTTCAGTTCAAAAACCTGCGCGGCAAGGTTGTTGTCGTCGCGTTCGCTTACACGACTTGCCCCGATGTCTGCCCGCTTATTACCGCGGCACTGCGCCAGGTACAAAGCAAATTAACCGTCGAGGAACGAAAAAATATCCACCTTCTGACGGTGACGACCGACCCTGAAATCGATTTGCCGAAGGTGCTCACTGGTTATGCAAAACGCTATGGCGCCGGGCTGGACAACTGGTCGTTTCTCACTGGCAGCGAGACGGCTCTTAAGTCGGTTTGGCAGAATTTTGGCGTAGGGGTCAAGCGCCAAGGCCGCGGGCTGGTCGATCACACGCCGCTCACGGCAATCGTCGACAGGCATGGCATGTTGCGGGTCGCTTTTATCGGCTCTTCGCCCGATGTGCCAGCAATTCTCAACGATATTCGATCGCTGCTAGCCGAGCGTTAAGCAGCGCCAGGATTACCAATCGAGCTACAATTTGTCACTTCGCCCGCCATTTCAGCGCTTCTCAGTGCGCGACATTTTCAGGTTTGAACTCTTGCCTCACGAACGCGCTATCCGCTTTATTTGCCGAGGTTTTTCGTACTTAACGTCGGTGTAACATCGGCTTGACAAGGTCGTAGGTTAAAACTAGACTCAGAAGCGAAAATTGCGAGTGCGAACAATCATGGCTCTCGATAGCGTTGAACAACTGGAAGCGACGATCAATCGTCTGTTAGAGAAACATGAGCGCATGAAAAAAGCGCAAGAGTCGATGGAGAAAAAGCTCCAGCAAAAAGACAGCGAGTGGCATCATCTCAAGGGGCAAATCCGCCAGTATGAGCGTGAGCGCATCGAGTTTAGAGAAAAATTAGACAAAATTATCGGCCAGTTTACCAGCATGGATCTTTCGGACTAAGAGCCAAACTGCCATGAAAAAAGCGCTCGAGGTCGAAATCCTCGGACAGAAACTTACTATCAGCAGCGATGCCGAGGAAGGCCATATGCGCAGAGTTGCCGGCTATGTCGACGGCAAGATGCAGGAGTTGATGCGCGCCTCGAAGTCGGTGGCGAAGACTAACGTGGCGATGTTGGCGGCGCTCAATATCGCGGATGAATATCATCGCTTGAAAGATACGCATGAAGCGATCTTAAGTAGACTGGACCAGCTGTCCAAGAAACTATCTACGACTTTGACTGAGGAGGGTTAAGACCTTTTAAGGCGGTTGAATCCTTTGGCCGAATTGTGAGCCGGAGGAAGCCTTAATTGCGGCGGCGTGGAAAGATGAGAGAATGGAGAAAATCGATAGCAATGGATCTGCTCCGTTGGGTTTTTTTATTCTTCGATTCGCTAAGAATGCGGCAGTCCGTTACGGCAAGTCGTGAAACCAAGACGGCAAACCCGTTGGCAAGTGTAGGTTTGGTTCCAGTTCGGAGCCGAAGCTGGGGACGATTGTCCAGGGGGCCCACTGCGGTGAATCGTCGATTGGATCTATAGCCGCCCTTTTCTCCGTTAACAATTTCGCTTTCATCTCTCCTGGTCGCTCTGATTTTTATGCAGGGGGGCACCATGGCAGAGAACCGAGACAAGTTGCGTCGCGCAATGCTGTCTCACCGCCGAACGCTTGCGCAAGCCGAGTACCTTGCTTGGAGCCTCTCGATTCAGGCTAGGGCAATGGTACTGCCGCACTATCTTGCCGCTCGTTATGTCGCCCTCTACAGTCCGGTTGAGAACGAAGTCGCTACCCAGGTGATTTTGGACGACGCGCTGACATCCGGAAAGATGGTTTATTACCCAAAGCTGAATTCAACTGAGTCGAGTGATTTTGCCCGGGTTCGTTCTGTTGACGATTTTGTTGAGGGACGCTTCGGCATCCCTGAGCCCGCGGGAACGGATTCGATTTCGCTGGGCGAGGCCGATGACGTGATCGTATTCGTTCCAGGAGTGCTATTCGATCGCCAGGGTAACCGCTTGGGGCGAGGTGGAGGTTGGTACGATCGCATGCTGAGTAAGTTGGGAAGTCATGGGGTTTTCGTCGGCCTGGCCTTTGAGTTTCAGGTTGTCGATAGCCTGGCGGCGGAAAGTTGGGATGAGAGAATTCACTTTATTATAACCGAGAAAAACGTAATCGACTGCGGCAGCACGCCGCATGAGTCCAATGGGTTAAGTCGATTATTTTGAAAGGGGGTGTTTTTTGGATCAGAGTATGGCGTTCGGAGTCATAGGGTTGATTGCCGGAGCGGCGCTCGTCGCGAGCGTAGCGTGGGTGCGCGCCAAGCAGGCACAGGCGCAGGCCGAAGCCGCGAAAAATAGTGCTGCGCGGATCATTGACGAGGCGAAAAAAGATGCCACGGTGATCAAGAAAGAGGCTGAAATCCATGCCAAGGATAGTATGCTCAAAGAGCGCGCGGAATTTGATAAGGAGGTGCAAAATCAGGAGAAGCGCTTAATCAGCAAAGAAGAAGGTATCGATAAGCGGATTGAAACGGTCGACAAGCGCGATAGCGAGTTGTCGCGACGGGAGCAGTCGCTCAAGTCGCGGGAGAAAAGTCTCGACGAAAAAGCCGCTGAGCGCGACCGGCAGGTGGACGAAGCGCGCCGCCAGCTTGAACAAGTTGCGGGTCTGACTCGCGAAGAAGCGAAGAAGAATCTCATCGAGCAAATGGTCGACGAGGCGAAACACGAGTCGGCGAAGCGGCTGCGGGTGATCGAGGAAGAAGCCAAGGAAGAGGCGGTGCGCAAAGGCCAAAAGATTGTCGCTTTGGCGATCGAGCGGTTGGCCGGCGACTTCGTCGCTGAACGTTCGGTAACGGTGTTTCCGTTACCCAATGACGAGCTAAAGGGAAAAATTATCGGCCGCGAGGGGCGTAACATTCGCGCCCTCGAGGCGGCCACGGGTATTGATTTGATCGTTGACGATACGCCGGAGACGGTGGTGATTTCGGGACATAATCCGATTCGCCGCGAGATCGC
>JAERMN010000443.1 GCA_016844625.1 Deltaproteobacteria bacterium | reverse complement strand
ACAGCCCGATTCGATTCTGTTCATCGATGAGATTCACACCATCGTCGGCGCCGGCGCCACCAGCGGCGGCTCGATGGATGCCTCCAATATTCTCAAGCCCGCGCTGGCGTCCGGCGAGCTCAAGTGCATCGGCTCGACGACCTATCACGATTACAAGAGTTACTTTGAACGCGATCGCGCCTTGGCGCGTCGGTTCCAGAAAATCGAAGTGCCCGAGCCAAGCAACGAAGAAGCGATCAAGATTCTCGAAGGTCTAAAGCCGCACTATGAGAAGCATCATGGCGTGCACTACAGCAGCGGCGCGATCCGCGCCGCGGTCAAACTTTCCGCCAAACATATCAACGACCGGCGCTTGCCGGACAAGGCGATCGACGTGATTGACGAGGTCGGCGCCGCGGTGAAAATTCAGCCCGCCGATAAACGGCGCAAGATGATCGGCGCCAAAGACATTGAAAAGATCGTCGCCAAAATCGCGAAAATTCCGCCGCGCAGCGTGTCGGCTTCGGATAAAGAGCAGCTCCAGAATTTAGACCGCGACCTTAAGCTCGTCGTGTTCGGCCAAGACAGCGCCATCGACATGTTGGCGAGCACAATCAAACTGTCCCGTTCCGGCTTGGGCCAACCGGAAAAACCGATCGGCTGTTTTCTCTTCGCCGGTCCCACCGGGGTCGGCAAGACCGAGTTGGCCAAGCAATTGGCAAAGACCATGGGCATCGAGTTTCTCCGCTTCGACATGAGCGAATACATGGAAAAGCACACCGTGTCACGCTTGATCGGCGCTCCTCCGGGCTACGTCGGTTTCGACCAGGGTGGATTGCTGACCGACGGGATCAACCGCAACCCCTATGCGGTATTGTTGCTCGATGAGATCGAAAAGGCCCATCCCGACTTGTTCAACATTCTCCTTCAGGTGATGGATCACGCGACCTTGACAGATAACAACGGCAAGAAGGCCGACTTCCGCAATATCGTCATGATCATGACCACCAATGCCGGCGCGAGAGAGATGAGTGGCGCTGTGATCGGCTTTGGCGAGCGCTCCAACGTTGGCAAAGGCAAAGAAGCGATCGAGAAAATGTTTAGCCCGGAGTTTCGCAACCGGCTCGACGCGATGATCACGTTTAACGCCTTAAGCCAGGAGAACATCGAACGGGTGGTGGATAAATTTATCATCGAGCTCGACCAGCAGCTCAACGAGCGCAAGGTCTTCTTGGAGCTTACCGACAAGGCGCGCAAATGGTTCGCCGAGCACGGCTACGATCCGACCTTTGGCGCGCGGCCGATGGCGCGGTTGATCCAAAACGAAATCAAGCGCGTGCTCGCCGACGAGATTCTGTTTGGTAAATTGGCAAATGGCGGCAAAGTCGAAGTCGATGAGAATGACGGCAAGCTGGTTTTTGCTTACAGCACGCCCGCGGTGCCTGCACCGGTATCGCCGTAAGGCAATTGCTCCGGCGCCAAATCTGCCAGCCGTTTTCCCTCCGCTGTGAATGGAACAGTTGATCCTTACGCTTTTTCTCGCGCTCTTCACGCTCGAGTTCCTCATTGAGTTCGGGCTCAACGAACTCAATCTACGCCATGTGCGCGCCTGCTGGGACAGCAAGGAGCTGCCGGATTTATTTACCGGCAAGATGACTGCCGACGAATACGACAAGTCGGTTCAATACACAGTAGCCAGCGGGCGCTTTCAGCGTTGGAGCGAAGTTTACGACCGGCTGATCACTCTGGTTATTCTCTTTGCCGTGCTGGGATCGCTCGATCGATTCGCCGGCACCGTCGCTCAGTCTTTTTCATTAGGATGGTACGGCCACGGAATTATTTTCTGCCTTGCCGTCGGGTTGGTTTTTATCGCGACGAGCTTACCGACCGATCTTTATGCCACTTTCGGTCTCGAAGCCAAGTTTGGTTTTAACAAAACGACTGTGCGGCTTTTCGTCGCCGACAAGCTCAAAGGGCTGGTTCTTGGCTTGCTTATCGGCGTGCCGTTCTTGTTCGTTGTTCTCTGGCTAATGCAGGCGATGGGCGATTATTGGTGGCTTTGGGCGTTTGCTTTTATCACCGCCTGCCAATTTTTAATGATCGTGATTTTTCCGACCTTCATCGCGCCCTGGTTTAACAAGTTCGAAACGCTCAAGGAAGGCGAGTTTCGCGAGCGCATTCTAGCACTCGCCAATCAGATCGGCTTTGCGACCAGCGGCATTTTCACCATGGACGGCTCAAAACGATCGGCTCATTCCAACGCCTATTTCACCGGTATCGGCAAAGCCAAGCGGATCGTGCTGTTCGATACCTTGATTGAGCAGATGACGATGGATCAGGGACTGGCCGTGCTGGCGCACGAAATGGGGCACTACAAGATGAAACACATCCGTCGCATGCTGGTCGTGCAGGCGATTTTTCTCTTCATCGGGCTTTACCTACTAAGTATGCTATTGAAAGCGCCGGCGTTTTTTAACGCCTTCGGTTTGACGTCTTCCAATCATGCCGCGCTGGTGCTTTTTAGCCTAGTGTCCGGCCCGGCGACCTTTTTTCTCGGCCCATTGATGAATCGCCTATCGCGCAAGCATGAATATGAAGCCGACCACTTCGCGGCGATGACGTTGCGCGACGGCAAGCCGATGGAAGAGGCCCTGGTCAATCTAACGGTGAAGAATCTATCCAATTTATACCCACACCCCTGGTATTCCGCCTACCATTACTCGCACCCGACGGCGGTAGAACGCATAAGCGCAATTCGGCAGACCGTACCCTGACGGGGAACTCGGGCCGTTCCCAAACGTATTGAGTAGCCAAGAAATTGTCGCAACTCCGATCCGATGTAAACGCCGAGCGCCGTAGCCAACATGAAAACGGCTTCGAATAAACGATTTCTTCGAAATTCGGCAGACGAGATTATTGGCGGAATAAACCACGTTGATCGTGTTTGTGGCTCGTGCGGCTGAATGTCACGGGCCCGAATCCCGAGCACGGATAAGGAGTTTAATAATGGCGACGAATTACAGAGCGGATCATATCGGCAGCCTGCTGCGCCCCGCAGAACTATTGCAAGCGCGCAGCGCGAACATCGGCGCAGAGCAATTGCGCGCGCTCGAAGACAAGCACATTCTGCGAGTCATCGAACGGCAAAAAGAGCTGGGGTTCAAGATTTTCACCGACGGCGAGTTGCGCCGCGGCAACTTCATGAGCGACTTCAATGAAGCGGTGCAAGGAATCGACGAAGGCGTGGCGGTTGCGCGCACTTGGCAAACCGGCGCCGGGGCGTCGCCCCGCCCGTCGATGGTGCCCGGCACCGTTGTCGGCAAGATCAAACAGACCCGGCGTCTGACCGAACATGAGTTCGCCTTCCTCAAGCAACAGAAGCCTGGAGACCTCAAAGTCACGCTGCCGACGGCCAACCAATTTCCGGCGATCTACTTTAAGAAAGGCATAAGCGACAAGGTCTACTCTGACCATTCCGCCTTTCTCTGGGACATCGTGCCGGTGATCAAGGCGGAGATTCACGCCCTGTCGACCGAGGGCGCGCGCTACATCCAAATCGATGCGCCGCGCTACAGCTATTACATCGATCCCAAGTGGCGCAGCTACGTGAAAAATGAAATGGGGCTCGATCCAGCGACAACGCTTGCCTGGAAGGAGCTGAGCGCGACGGCGTGATTTTGGCGATTCATCTGTGCCGCGGCAACAACCGCAGCCAGTGGTACGCCGAAGGCGGTTACGACGCCATCGCTGAAAAACTGTTCGGCCAGTTGCAGGTCGACGCGTTTCTGCTCGAATACGAGTCGGCGCGCGCCGGTACTTTCGAACCCCTGCGCTTCGTGCCGAGGGGCAAGACGGTGGTGCTCGGCCTGGTCAGCAGCAAGCTGGCGGAAATGGAGTCGGCGGACCATCTCGCCAAGCGCATCGACGAAGCGAGCAAGTACGTGCCATTGGACAATCTCGCGATTAGTCCGCAATGCGGCTTCGCCTCGACGATGGAAGGAAACTTGCTCACGGAAGAGCAGCAGTGGCACAAGCTTGGGTTAGTCGCCGAGACTGCTCGCAAGGTGTGGGGAACGGTTTAGCTTTGACGTTTTGGATCGATGGTGGTATCAATCGGCGCGCTTAAGAACCCCGGACCAAGGGAGGCATCATGAGACAGCTGATTCTCGTTGCGCTTTCAGTAGTACTCGCGCTGTTCAGTTTTACCTCGAAGGGCGATAGCCAGACAATCAAAATCGGCGCGGTCGTTCCGCTCACCGGGCGATTTGCCGCGCTCGGCGCTCAGGTCAAGACCGGCTACGAGATCGCCGTGCAGCACATCAACGCGGCCGGCGGCGTGACCGTCGGCGGCAAAAAATTGCAGATCGAGCTGACCCTGTTGGACGATGAATCGGATCCAACCAAGACCGTGGCTCGCCTGGAAACTCTCGCCACCCAGGGTGTCGTGGCATATTTGGGAGGAGCGGGGTCAGATCTGCATGCCGCGGCAGCTTCCATCGCCGATAAAAATAAAATTCCCTATCTCGGCGTTGCCTTCGCGTTTCACGGCATACATCAACAGGGCTTGCGCTATCTGTTCTCGCCTTTTCCGAAATCTCCCGACCTGACGAAGGAGACTTTTGTCTTTCTCGACGCGGCGATCCCGGCAGCTCAGAGGCCGCGCAAAGTAGCGCTCTTTCTTGAACGGACGGACTGGGGCAAGGAAATGGGCGCGGGCTGGGAAAGCCTCGCCAAGAAACACGGCTACCAGATCGTCGCCAGCGGCGAATACGCACCCGGGTCAAAAGATTTCTCCGATTTGATTCTGAAAGCCAAAGCAGCCGGTGCTGAAACCGTCCTCGCGCTACCGTCGCCGCCGGACGGCATGACCATCGTCAAACAGATGAAGGAACTGGATTTCAACACCAAGGTCAATCTTTTCATTCGCGCCGCCGACCCACCGGTGTGGTCGCAGAATCTGAGCAAGGACGGCGATTACGTGCTTCTGTCGCCCGGCTGGCACTTCGCCGCGAAATACCCCAAAGTCGCCGAGCTAAACGAAGCCCATCAGAAACTCTTGAAGCGCCCGGCCGACCCGCTCGTCGGACCGTCCTACGCTTGTCTGCAAATCCTTGCCGACGCGCTCACTCGCGCGAAGACTCTGGATCGCGATAAACTGCGCGACGCTGTCGCTGCGACGAAAATGACCACGGTGGTCGGACCGGTGCGCTTCCGACCCGACGGCACCGGCGAAGTCAAAGTTTTTTTCCAGCAATGGCTCAAGGGCAAGCAGGAACTTGTCTGGCCCAAGGAGTTTGCCACCGCAACTTTCGGCTATCCCGCGCCGCCGTTCGATCAGAGATAGCTTTGTGCTGTGCACAGATACGCAAACAGTGACAAGGACAGAGAAAACAAAGTCGATGCACGAAAGCGGCCCCGCGGACCGAAACAAATTCAAAATGATGAAAAAATAAAACAACTACAATGCTCCAAACGGGAAAGATCGAATTCACTGTTTTGGATTTTCCGATTTTGAATTTAATTGGCCCCGGTTTGTTTCGGATTTAGTGCTTGGGATTTCGGATTTGCCCTTGTGCGGTTTGTTACGGTCCGCGGGGCCGCTTTGGTGATTCGAAATTTGATTCGCTGCCTTCTCTGCGCGATAAATTGAACATCTAGTGCCGCTTCTCACTCTCACTAAAGTCTCTAAAAGTTTTGGCGGTGTCGCCGCGGTCAGGAACGTCAGTCTCACCGTGGATGAAGGTGAGATCCTCGGCGTCATGGGCCCGAACGGCTCGGGCAAGACGACGTTGTTT
>JAERMN010000061.1 GCA_016844625.1 Deltaproteobacteria bacterium | reverse complement strand
AGGGCGGCGCCGAGCACAAGGCCGATGGTTGCGCCGATGCCGGCGCGGGCGGCTTGCTGAAAATTTTTTTGCGCCGAAAGCTCTCCGATCACGGCGCCGATGAATGGGCCGAAGATGACGCCGGGGAGGCCGAGGAAAAGACCGGCGATCGCGCCGAGCAGCGCGCCGATGACCGCACGCTTCGATGCGCCGAATTTCTTTGCGCCGAACATGGTGGCCCAAAAATCGACGCCGTAAGCTAACAGCGCGAGTATGGCGAGGGCGACGATAGTCCAGAGCCCGACATAAGCAAAATTGTCACCCCATGCGGCAACAACCAGCCCGGCAAGAATCAGCGGCGCGCCGGGCAGCCCCGGTAGGATCAAACCTGCCAGGCCGAGTCCGATAAGGACAGCGGCGGCAATCCAGTAGGCCAGAATATTTTCCATTTTACGCCGACCACGCTGCTTGCAGCGTGGAACTATGAAATCGGGTTTCCAAAAGGAACGAGCATCACTTTTGCGATTTTTTTATCAGCGGCGAGGTCAATCCACCGCCCGCGAAGTGGCTGCGATTATTCGGCGGCGTTGTCTCTAGCTCAGGCTTTGACGCTAGGACGGCGGCGGAGTCGAAGTCCGTGCCGGCGCTTTGGCTTCGGGTCGGCTGTCGTCGGTTGTTTGTCGGCCGTCTGGGCGAGAGCGCGAGCGATGATTTTGTAGACATCCGGAGAGAAGCCAAAACCGATGTGAGTGGTTTTGACTTCAATATGCTCAATGCTCGGCGTTTGCCGGTCGATACAGGCTTGCCAGGCGACCATCGCGTCGGCGCGCGAGTAGATCGCCAGCACGGGTATTTCCAGGCGCGCCGCGTTACTGCGCCACTCCACCTCGGCGGCGATGGCGTCGATGTCGATGCCGCGCTTGCGATAGGACTCGGCGACTACCGTGTACTTCGGGCCGCCGACGACCGGCGTACCGAGCGTAATCACCTGACGAACGAGATCGGGGCGCTCACGCGCTAGCTCGCGCGCCAGATAACCGCCGAGGCTCCAGCCGATGATGGTCACCGTCTGATGATCGCTCCGACGAGAAAACGACGCGAGCCGCTTCAAAATCCGCGGTAATAGATCGGCGACCTTGCCGAGGTTTCGTCCTAAGCCCCAGCCGCGGACGCGGTAACCAAGCAGCTGAAGATAAATTTTGAGAATGGCCGTGGAGCCATCGCCGGCGCCGTAGCCAGGGAGAATCATTACCGGCTCGCGGTTGCCGCGCGGTTGTCGCGCCAACAGCGGAAAGTGCAGCAGCAAGCGCGGCAGCTCGATTAAACCGCGCGCTTCGCGAATCGCGCCAGAAGAAGCTGGGGCTTGGAGGATTTCATCCATGGGCAATGTTTGTTCGCCGTCGCCGGTAGGCACTTGCCTACTGTACAGTCTGCCGGGTAAAATTTGAAGCAAAATTTTTGCTGCTACTTCGCCGCACTAGTGGCGAGTGCCGCGTCGACCGGGTTTTTCGTGTAGACGGTATTGGTTCGGTGCGGGAACTTTTCCGGATGCGGCTGAAACAGAACGCCGGCCAGGTAAACGATGCAGCCGATGTTTTCACAAACTATTGGCAGTCGCCAAGAGGGCGGGTTTCAAACCCGCCCCTTGTACAATTCGGAAATCTTTTTTGCGTTCTTTGCACCCCGATTGCCCTGAGCTCGTCGAAGGGTGCGGTTAATACTCCGGTTCCGAATCTTGCTTGGTTGCGGCTTTGCCGCACTACGCTTTTGTCTTCCCCGGAAATGGGCAGAGAGCTTTGACCGTACACTCGGGACATTTCGGTTTTTTGGCGAGGCAGATGCGGCGGCCGTGGTACTGCATCAGGTGGCAGAAGCGGACGCGTTGTTTTTCCGGGACGATCACCGTGAGGTCGGCTTCGATCTTGTTTGGGTCGGTCTTTTTGGTGAAGCCCATGCGCTGTGACAGGCGCATGACGTGGGTGTCGACGCCGATCGCTTGTTGGCCGAAGCCGTTAGCGAGAACGATATTCGCTGTCTTTCGCCCGACACCGGAAAGGCTGACTAGATCTTCCAGATTGTCCGGCACTTTGCCGTTAAAGCGCTCGACCAGTTGTTCGCAGCAATTGTGAATCGCCTTGGCCTTGTTGCGGTAGAAATTGATCTTACCGATCTTGCTCTCGAGTTTCTCGAGCGGCGTGTTGGCGTAGTCGGCAGCGCTGCGGTTGGCTTTGAACAACTCCACCGTGACTTTGTTGACCAGATCGTCGCGCGCTTGGGCGGCAAGGATGAGCGCGATGAGCAGTTCCAGCGGATTGGTGAAGTCGAGATCGAGCTTGGCGTCAGGATGAACTTTCTCCAGACGCGCGATTAGTTTTTTTACATCTAACTGCTTGTGTGCAGCCACCGGATTTTTCCTGGTCGCGATCATTTTGGTTTTGGTGAAAAATATGGTAGCAAAAAGCCTGTCATAAAGGGAGGATTGAAAATGGAAGCCAATGTAACGACGACCGCGAAACAGAAAATTGGGCAGCTCAAGAAGCAGAAAGCCGAGATTGCCGCTACTTCGCCCGGCCGTGAAAAAATTAGAAGGATTCAACGGAAAATTAGACTGCTCAAGCGCCAAACCCGCGATCTCGCTGGCGTAAAGAAATTAGCCGCCGCGAAAGTTGCCGCCGAGGCCGTAGCCAAAGAGGCGGCCGAGAAGGCCGCAGTGGCAGCCGCCGCCGCAGCAGCCAAGGCCGCTGAGGCTGCGAAGGTGGCCGAAGCAGCTGCCGCAGCCAAAGCCGCGGAAGCAGCGGAAGCAGCCGAAGCAACTGCCGCAGCCAAAGCCGCGGAAGCACCAGCCGAATAGCCGCTTGCCATGAAAACGCCGCCTCCTCTGCGCGGCCGCGGCTCGGCGAGCAATCCGAAAAACCGTTTCGAGTCGATCGAGCGGGTGCCCGAGCCGCCGGAGGATAGCGACGAGATATCTTCGCCCCACACGCAGTTTTTCCCCGATAGCTCCAAATCGATCATCGCTTACAACGAAAGTCCCGATGTCGGCTTCGACGCCAGCATCAATCCGTATCGCGGCTGCGAACATGGTTGAGTCTACTGCTATGCTCGTCCGTCGCACGAGTATCTTGGCTTTTCCGCCGGCTTGGATTTTGAAACCAAGATCATGGTCAAAGACGACGCGCCGGAGCTTTTGCGCAAGGAGTTAACGAGCCCGAAGTGGCAGCCACAGCTGGTTTCGCTGAGCGGCAATACCGATTGCTATCAACCAGTGGAGAAACAGAAACAATTGACCCGGCGCTGCTTGGAAGTGTTGCTCGAATTCCGTAATCCAGTGGTCATCGTCACGAAAAATCATCTGGTGACGCGCGACATCGATGTTCTTGTCGAGCTGGCAAAGTTCGATTGTATCGGTGTGACGCTTTCTCTGACGACATTGGATCACAAGCTGGCTTCGTTGATGGAGCCGCGCGCGTCGCGGCCGGTTCGGCGTTTGGAGGCGATTCGCAAACTCGCCGATGCCGGCGTACCCGTCGGTTATCTGCAAGCGCCGATGATTCCTGGACTGACGGATTCCGAAGCGCCGGCGATAGCCTTGGCTGCCAAGAAAGCGGGCGCGACTTTTTCCGGCTACGTGGCGCTGCGCTTGCCGTTCGCCGTGAAAGATTTATTTGAGCAATGGCTTGAGCAACATTATCCCGATAAAAAAGATAAAATTCTCCACCGCGTACGCGAGATCCGCGGCGGCAAGCTCAACGATCCGAACTTCAAATCGCGCATGCGCGGCGAAGGGATTTACGCCGAGCAAATGGCCAAGCTGTTTCAGTTGGCGCGGAAGAAATCGGGGATCACCGAAAGGTGGCCAAAGCTGACGACCGAGCACTTTCGTCGGCCGGGTAAGGATCAGTTGAGCTTGTTTTAAGATTATTTGCCGGCGCGTGAAGAGGAAGAGATGGGAGTCGAAAAAGATATATCTCGCGCAAAGGCGCAAAGAGCGCCAAGGGGGGGGGCAATTTCTACGGTCAATAATAGCGGCCGGTGGTTTTCATCGTGGCTTAGCAACTTGGATGCCGGCTTTCGGAATCTTGGTGGTTCGAATGTGCGCCGTTGATAACTGCAAGCGATGATCTGTGAATTATTGCCCTCGCCGTGTTTGCCCTCACCCTTCCCATCGGAATGGGCGAGGGTAAAAATTAAGAATAGGCAGAAACGGGGACATCCTATCTGCGCGCTCAGTCGCAGTAGTATTCGATTTGGTAGCCGTTAGGGTCGGATATGTAAAGAGCAGTTTTGCCGCGCCGGCCTTCGATCTTTATGCCGCTGTCTTTGAATTTGTTCTCCATCCGTTTCAAACCGGCGGAGCTGACTTTAAAGCCGATATGTTCCAAACCTTGCTTGCCGGAAGTTCGTTGGGCATCTTTGACAAAGTTCAATAAATCACCGCTGCCGGGAGTGGTAAGGAAGATCATTTTCGGCGGATGGCGGAAAGCGACTTTGAGTCCTAAGACACCGACGTAGAACTCTTCGGTCTTTTTGAGGTCGCGCACTTTGAGGGCGATGTGGCATAAGCCTGTTTTGGCCATGGATTTGCTCCTCCGTGATCGTGGCTCGTGTTCGTGCTCGTTAGATGGCTTTTTATACCTCATCGGTTCTCATTCGTTCAACCGGCGTCGCTTTTACAACCGATGCGATCCTTGCTAGTTTGACAACTCTCGCTCCGCGGTGACTCGGCATTGAAGTCTCCCTCGCCATCATCGGTTTCATATCGAAAGCCAAAAATTTTCTATGGCTGGTACATTGTCGCGGTCGGTTTTCTTTCCCATGTCGCTTGTGCGTTTCATATGTCGAGCACGTTGAGCGTGTTTCTTAAGCCTTTGACCGAAGACTTGGGAGTCTCGCGCGGATTGTTTTCGCTGCTGCGCTCGGGCGAGATTTTAATCGGCGCGGCATTGGCGCCGCTGGTTGGGCCAATGGTCGATCGTTACGGCGGCCGCTGGCTGATGGCCGGCGGCGCGCTGGCGGCCGGTATTGGTTTGGTCGTGCTGAGTCAAGTCGGCGCGTTTTGGCAGTTCCTCATTCTGCGCTGGACACTGGTCACCGTCGGCGGCGTGTTCATGTGCCACATGGTGGTGAGCGTTACGGTGTCGCGTTGGTTTGTGCACAAGCGCGGCCGGGCGATCGCGATGGCGAGCTTGGGTCAAGGTTTTTCCAAGGTTCTGATTCCGGTGGTCACGGCGACGCTGTTTGTCTCGGTCGGTTGGCGTTTCACCTGGGCGATCTTTGGCGTGATTACGCTGATCATCGTTCTGATACCGGCGTTTATTTTCATGCGCCGTAGTCCGGAAGATCTGGGATTGAAACCGGATGGCGTCGAGGAATCGGCGATTGATCATGACGCGGCAAAGCCAAAGTTCGACGCCAAAGCGAGCAAGACGATTTCCGCCGACGATGTCGTCTGGACTTGGCAGGAAGTGATCCGCACGCAGACGTTTTGGATTATTTGTTTTATCTACGGCATGGCCAACGTCGGCATCGCCGGGCTCAACCTCCATGTTTTTGCTTACGTCACGGACATCGGCTTTTCGACGATCGTCGCCGCGACCGTGCTGAGCATTATCGCTTCGACGCAGCTCGGCTCGACATTAGTTTGGGGTGTGATCAGCGAACGGATGGAAATTCGCCGCTCCAGCATGTTGATGTTTTTGATTCAGGCGATCGGTTTAACACTGGTGCTTTCGATCAATCAGTTGGTGCCGTTGTACGCCGGATTTTTTCTTTACGGCATCGGTCTGGGCGGCGGCTGGGTGTTGCAGGAACTGATCTGGGCAAACTATTTCGGCCGCGTGTCGCTCGGCATGGTGCGCGGCCTCGGCATTCTCGTCACCCACGCTTTTGGCGCCGCCGGCGCGCCGTTTTTCGGCTTCGTGCATGATCTCACCGGCAGCTACCGGTCGTCGTTTCTGACCTTCGTCATGGCGCTTCTGCTCTCGGCGTTGTTGAGTTTATTGGTGCGAACGCCGCGGAAAAAGTCGGTGGCTGTGAGTTGACGATGGGTTCAGACGGCGCATAATAAGATTCGCCCGACTGCAACGCTCCCGACATGGCTTCAACCGCGCAAAATTCCGCCGTGCTTCGCGCCGACACTTCTGGTGACGGTTCGACCCGTCTGAGTATCGTCGGCCGGCTCGACTCGACGACGACCGGCGGCGTGTGGCGTCAAGCGATGGCAGCCCTCGGGCGCGCAAAAGCTCCGCAGGTGATCGTCGATGCGTCGGGGATCGAATACTGCGACGGCGCGGGTATCGCCTTGTTGGTTCACTTACGCAATTATCAAAGCACACGCGGCGGACAATTGACGATCCAAGGACTGCACCCCAAATTCCAAGAACTGCTCCAGGATGCGATCGCGGGCGATTCGCTATCGCCGACGGCGCCCATCGAAGAGAACACCAACTTTACCGAGCAAGTCGGCAAAGGCGTGTTTGATATTGTCCAAGACATTCGCGCGGTCATTAGTTTTGTCGGCGAGCTCTTCTTGGCCATGGTCCAGGCGGCGCGTCATCCGCGCCGCGTGCGCTGGGGCGATACCTTCAAAATCGCCGAAGCGCTCGGCGTCGACGCGTTGCCGATCGTCATGCTGATCGGCTTTCTCATGGGTCTGATCATGGCCTTTCAAGCGGCGGTGCCGCTGGGGCAATTCGGCGCGCAAATTTTCGTCGCCAATCTGATCGGTCTCGCGGTCCTGCGCGAGCTCGGGCCGCTGATGACGGCGATCGTTTTGGCCGGCCGCTCGGGCTCGGCGTTCGCTGCGGAAATAGGCACGATGAAAGTGCGCGAGGAGATAGACGCGCTCAAAACCATGGGGTTGGAGCCGGTGCGCTTTCTCGTTGTGCCACGGGTCATCGCCGCGCTGGTGATGACGCCACTGCTGACGGTGTTCGCCGATCTGGTCGGCCTGATGGGCGGTTCGGTGGTGCTGATGTCGCTCGGCTTTCCATTGATTACTTTTTTTCATCAGCTGCAGACGGCGGTTACCTACGGCTCGCCGGTAGGCGGATTAGTGAAAGCTTTTTTCTTCGGCATTCTGGTCGCGGCGATCGGCTGTTTGCGTGGCCTACAAACCAAAACCGGCGCGAGCGCCGTCGGTGAGTCGACCACCAGCGCCGTGGTGAGCGGGATAATTTTAATCGTGCTGACCGACGGGGTCTTTTCTATCATTTACTACTATCTTTGGGTTTGAGCGCGAACTGATTTGGCCACTGAGGCGATCATACAAGTTGAAGATTTCACCGCGGCCTATGACGGTCAGGTGATTCTTAGCGACGTCAACTTCGACGTGCATCTCGGCGAAGTGTTCGCGATCCTGGGCGGCTCCGGCTGCGGTAAGAGCACGTTGCTGAAACACATGATCGGCTTGTACAAGCCCGCCAGCGGTAAGATTCTCATCGATGGCGCCGATATTGTCAGCGCCGACGAGCAGCAGAGAAAAGAAATCCTCCGCAAGTTCGGCGTGATGTATCAGAGCGGCGCACTGTTCGGTTCGATGACGTTGCTGGATAACCTTCGGCTGCCCTTGGAGGAGTTTACCGACCTACCGCCGGAGGCGATTCGCTTGATCGCTTTGATGAAGTTAAAACAGGTTGGCTTATCCGGCTTCGATAATCATATGCCGTCGGAGCTGAGCGGCGGCATGCAAAAGCGCGCGGCGATCGCCCGCGCCATGGCGCTCGACCCGCGGATTTTGTTTCTCGACGAGCCGTCGGCGGGACTGGATCCGATTACGTCCGCGGAGCTCGACGAGTTGATCGTCAGCTTGTCGCGCACGCTCAAAATGACTTTCGTCATCGTCACCCACGAGCTGCCAAGTATCTACGCGATTGCGGATCAGGTGATTATGTTGGATAAAAAAGCCAAGGGCATCGTCGCCACCGGCAAGCCGCAAGAGTTGCGTGATCACAGTGACAATCCCTGGGTGCGCCAGTTTTTTTCGCGCCAAACGTCGCAAGACAATTAGCCGGCGTGCCGTTGTTCAGCTCATTTGCCGATGAAAAAACTTAGCTACTTTAAAGTCGGCGTGTTCGTCATCGCGGCCTCGGTGATCGCCATCATCGGCGTGATTCTGCTCGGCCTCGGCACGGTGTTTCAAAAGAACACCATGGTCGAAACCTATATCGACGAGTCGGTGCAAGGCCTCGACGTCGGTTCGGCGGTCAAATTTCGCGGCGTGCCGATCGGCAAAGTCGAACAGATCTCGCTCACCAGCGCTGAGTATTCGACGCGCAAACGCTACGTGCTGGTGCGCGCCGGCATCGCGCCAAGCATGTTCCAAGGCAACTGGACGGAGCTAACCCAGTCGGGATTCAAGCTGGAAATCGAACGCGGCTTGCGATTGCGCTTGGCCGCCCAGGGGCTCACCGGCGTCGCTTATCTCGAAGCGGATTACGCTGACCCGCAGCGCAATCCACCACTGGAAATCGACTGGCAGCCGAGCCATCCCTATGTCCCGTCGACGCGCAGCCGCATCACCCAGCTCGGCGAGTCGGTGGAAAAAATTCTTCGCAGCTTCGAAAACGTCGACGTTGGCCGATTGGTCGACGGCATGGAAAAATCGTTGAGCACGATCACGAAAGTCGCCGAGGGGGCAAACTTCGAGAAGCTGGGCGCGCAGACGAACTCCTTTTTGACCGAAGTGCGCGAAACCAATCGGCAGTTGAAGGAACTGGTCGGCGGCCAGGAGATTCGCACGGCGGTTAGCGATGCAGCGGCGGCGGCGAAGAGCGCGCGCGAGATTGTCGGCAGCGCAGAGAAGCCGCTGCAGCAACTTTTGGCCGACTTGCCGCAGGCTTCGGAGAGTATGACACGATTAATCAAACGGCTCGATGCGATGTCGAGCGATTTGCCGGAGACCAGCGCGCAGCTACGCCAAACGATCCAGCGCATGAATCGCTTGATCGCTAACCAACAGCGGGACATCGAAAGGACCATGGACAACCTGCGAGCGATCTCGGATAACATGAAAGAGATCACCGAGAACTCAAAGAAGTATCCATCGCAGGTTCTCTTCGGTGCGCCGCCGCCACCTTCGAAGGCGATCCAACGATGAAGCGAGCTCACAGTCGAATCGTCCGCGCTATCCTGCTGTTGTTTATCTCATGCTACGGATGCGTTACCTTGGAACGGAGCTATCCGGAGAAACGCTACTTTGTCCTCGAAGTTTCACAGAGTGCCACTCCGGTGAACCCCGCCGGCGATAGAATCCTGCTGGTTTCGAATCTGCGGGTCTCGCCACGATACGCCGACAGAAGTTTTGTTTATCGAATCTCGGAAGCGGGATACGAAACGGATTTTTATAATCAGTTTCTTACGGCGACGGACTCGATAATTGGCGAGGAAGTACGCAGAGGGCTCGCGGCGTCGCGAGTTTTCAAATATGTCGTCGGACCCTCGAACCAGCTGCAAGCGAATTATGTTTTGGAAGGGTCCGTCAACGCACTTTACGGCGACTTCCGTAATCTTAATGCGCCAGCGGCGGTTTTAGAAATCGAATTTTTTCTGCACAACGAAGATGCCGCCAATCCCGGCATCGTCATGCAAAAGCGCTACGTGAAATCGGTGCCGCTGAACGAACGGACGCCCGAGGCGTTAGTCAAAGGCTGGAACGATGCGCTGAACGAGATCGTCGCTGCGCTGGTCGCTGATCTAAAGGCGGTGAGCTTCTAATGATCAGGAAAGGAAGGATTAGCCGCAAAGAACGCAAAGAGCGCAAAGTAATAAAACGAACTCGGAACCTAACATTCTTGACGTCCCTTCGACGGAGTTTACCCTGAGCTTAGTCGAACGGGCTCAGGACATGCTTTGCGCGAGACATGCCGATCGCATGGAATCTTTTTTTGCGCACTTTGCGTTCTTTGCGGCTAAATCTCTGCGATGTTCGCCGCATTCTCACCAGCCAAGATTCCCGTTACCACTGCTTGTATGAGGCCGCCGGTGTAGCCGCCACGGTGGCCGCCCATCAGACCGCCGATGGCGTCGCCGGCGGCGTAGAGGCCGGCGATTGTTTGATCGTTTTCATTTAGCACTTCAGCGCGGCCATTGATCGCTATCCCGCCCATGGTGAAGGTGATGCCGGGGACGACTCGCAGGCCGTAAAGTGGCGCACGCAGGATTTTCGGTTTTCCGGTTCGGCTCACGGGCAACGATTCCGCGTTCCCGAAATCTACCGCGTCATTGTATTCTTCGACGGTTCGCCTCAGGTTGGCGGCGTTCATGCCAAGTGCTTCGGCGAGCGCTTCGGCAGTATCGCGGTAGAAAATTTCGCCGCCGTTGTCGAGTATCCATGGGTTGGGCGAGGGAATTTTTAGCGACGTGGAAGACGGACTGTCCTTCGCCGCGGCCCAAGATTCGTGATCGAAGATCAACGTCGCGCCGGTTGGGTCGTCAGCGCGGGCGAGAACGTTGGCGACCGCCACGTCGCCGCGGCCTTCGTCGACGAAGCGATTGCCGTTCGAGTCAATAAGAATTCCCTCGTCGACAAATGAGTCAAGGCGCGGATAGGGCCAAAAGCGGTCGTCGCTTAGCGCTTTGCGCGCGATCAGATGGCCGTAGAAGTATTTGAGATTGACCGCCTTGGCGCCGACGGCGAGCGCCATGCTGAGACCATCGCCGGTGTCCTGT
>JAERMN010000442.1 GCA_016844625.1 Deltaproteobacteria bacterium | reverse complement strand
TTGGCCCAGACGCCCCTTTACGAAGGCAAGAATATTCTTCTCGTCAGCGGCACTGACGCCGGCGGTGCAGGCGATCTGCGTACACGCGCAGTGATTCCGGTCTTGAAAAAACATATACCCGGCCATCCTAACATCGTGGTGCAATACATGCCTGGCGCCGGCGGACGCAAGGCGGCCAATCACATGTACAAGTCGGTTCGGCCTGACGGTTTGACCATCGGCGCCATGCTCACCGGCATGGTTCAGGGCACGATTTTCGGCGAGACCGACGTGCTCTATGAACTAGACAAGTTCATTTATCTCGGCTCCCATGCCCGCTATGCGCCCTATGGATTTCTTACGCGCAAATCCGCCGGATTCAACACCAAAGAAAACTTGACTGCGGCCCGCGGCATTCGCATCGGCGCCCCAGCCGTGGGCCACAGTCTCTACACCATGGCCCGGCTGTTCGCCTATATGTTGGACATGAAAGAGCCGCGTTTTGTCACAGGCTATACGCCGCGGGAAATCGACTTCGCCTTGGAAAGAAACGAAATCGATGGCAGGGTAAGCATCCTGGACAGCTTGCTGACGCGCAATGCGGCGTGGTTAGATAAAGATCTGGTACAAATTCACGCCACCATCGATATCCCCAAGGGCATCGACCACGCCGATGCCAGGCTCGCCAAACTTCCCGAGATCGAGAGTTTCGCTCGTTCAAATCAAGACCGCCGTCTCATCCAGCTTTTTCGCGGCGCGCGCGACACCGGCCAGCCGTTTGTCCTGCCGCCGGGCACGCCGGCGGAGCCGGTGAAAATATTGCGTGAAGCCATGCGCAAAGCCTTAAAAACAATTGCGCGAGCTGCCACGCGAAGCGGAGCTGATCGACTTGTTCAAGAAGCTTGCCGGACCAGGACCGCTGCCAAAGCGCTAGTCAGGAGCATGGGTCTTAGAATTTAAGTTAGCCGCAGCAAAATCATCCCCAGTACCACAAGGACGACACCAGAAATCATTTTTATTGTCATCTGTTCGGCGAAAAAAAAGTAACCGGCAAGAACCGCGAGCAGAGCTTCAAGACCAAGTACCACAACATAGCTCGATCCGAGCGGTTCCCGCTTCATCGCCCAGGCTTGCATCAGTGCGCCGGCGCTGAACAGCGCTACCAACGCCAGCGTCGGCAACCATCGCGTCAGTCCTGCGGAATACTTCATGAACACACCGCCGGTGACATACAATGCCGCGGCCAGTGCATAGAGAACCAGGGCCTTCATGATTTCTGCTTTGAAGTGGAAACAAGAACAGATTGGGCCGTCAGCAAAGGTTCGGTCACGCGCCAACCAGCTTAAGTTTGTTCTTGGCGTTCTTGCCGATCTTATTGCGGGGGAACTTTTCGGCGATGTGTTCGAGCAGGTCAACACCCAGACCGCGTTCTTGGCCGCTCCGCTCGACCAAGCCAAAACCCAAGGAAAAAAGCTCTTCCGGCGCGAGCGTCTTGTCCTTGCGCAGGGTTTCGAAAACCGGATAGCTGGAGTTACGGTAGAGTTCGGTGAATAGCTCGATCGCTGGATGCTGGCGATGGGTGGCCACCGTATGCGAGTGCAGTTTTAGCTGCGCGAAGGCGAGATGAAACTTGCTGTCCGGCTTACCCGCGGGAAAATCCTTGAGCGGCGCGAGAAATCCCACCGCCTCTTTGTATTTTTTGCCTTTGACCAGTTTAGCGCCTTGCTCGGCGAGCTTGTCGTAAACAAATTCCTGATTGGCCTTCTTGAGCACGTGGAGAAACGCAGTGTGGATGCGCTCCTCCGCGCCGATCGCCGCCTGCAAGCGTTTCCACAACGCCTCCAACGTGTCTTGGCGCCACTTGCCTTCGAACGCGGGCAACAGCTCGGCGATGCTCCACGCTTGGCTCGCGTCCTCGCAAGTCACGAGCTCTTTGATCAGCGCATTGCGCGCTTCGGGAATTTTGCGCAGCGAGCTGGCGGCAACGTCGCGCTTGCGGTAGTCGGCGTCGCCCAACTCCTCGACCAGCGTGCGGATCGTCGCGGGCGTCGCCACGTCGCCCATTTTTCTCAGCGCGAATTTTTGCACGTCGCTATGCGGGCTCTGCATCAGCTTGGCTAATAGCGAACGCGAATCCTCCGGCAGCTCATGGGCGTCGAGCAAGTCAAGGGTCAAGCGCGTCACCTCGCTAAACTCGGCCTCTTCGAGCAAAGGAAATAAATTTGCGTACTCGTCTTTGCGAATATCTTGCTCGCGCAAACAGCGCAGCAGCGCGACCAGAGCATGAGCGCGCACGGCGGGATGATGGTCTGGACCGACGAATTTAAACAGCCAACGGCGCGCCTGCGGCCGGCCGAGTTGCCCCAACAAACGCATCGACGAAACCGCCGCCGGCCGCTGCTGTTTGACATCGAGCCGCGCCGCGAACTTCTCGACTTCGGTGTAGAGTACGTCGAGATCTTTAGCGTCCATCTCGCGCAGCGCCGGGGTCATCAGATCGCAAATGACTTTGTTGGTCTCGTCGGTGCCGGCGATGAGCATCTGCAGCAAGCCTTTCATCGCCGCCTTGCCGCGCACCGCCGCGAGCACCCGCGCGGCGTTTAGCTGCCAAGTGCGCGAGGAATCTTTGGCGCCTTGGAGCAGCGCCTGTACCGCGGCCTGGCCAACGGCGATCAACGACTTTATCGCCCGCTCCTGCATGTCGCGATCGGTATCGTCGAGCATCTTGAGCAGTTGAGCGGTATTGCTTTTCGGCTGCACCTCCTCGAAATAACGCAGGGCGTAGTCTTTTAGTACCGGGTTCGGACTGTCGAGGACGGTGCCGATAAGTTTGGTTGTCGCCGCGTTGTTGATCTTTAAAGCACCGATAACCAGCAACGCCGCGCAGCGCTGTTCGATCGTGCCCTTCTCCACCAGCGTAAGAATATCCTGAAGCGTGTTGTCCATTGGGTTATCGCAACTCACTACCTACCAACTTGAATCGAGAGTAAAAGTCAAGGAGCGTGCTGCATCGATGTAGGGGCAGGCCTACGTGCCTGCCCTCCGAACGGGCAACCACATAGGGTTGCCCCTACAGGAAACGACATCGCCGCCTTGACTCCGATGGCGTTTGGCAGTACGAACGGCAAAAATAATAGAAACTTCGCGGGCGGGGTATGGACCCGACCCTTAACCAAAGGGGATACTCGCCCCCTTTGGAAACCCCATTTAACGTTTCCACGCTGCAGCCAGCGTGGTCAAAGAAAAATTACAGGAGACAAAAATGTTCTACCCAGATCTAACTCCATTCGGTGTCGATATGGAGCGGCTGAAACGCGAGCGCTTGGCTCGGCTCCAAGGTGCGATGAAAAAAGAAGGACTTGGCGCGCTCTTGCTCACCGATTTTTTAAACATCCGCTACGCGACGAATACCGTCATGATGCTCGGCCTGCGCGCCACCGGCATCCAGCGCTTTGCGCTGATTCCCGCCGAAGGCGAGCCGATCGTTTGCCAGCGCGAACTGTCGCGCAGGAGCAACCATCGAAGTCTGCGCTTCGACGCCTACATGTTCGCCATGCGACCGCCCATTGCCACACAAGATTTCGTCGCTCAAGCGGTCGCTGGTCTGAAAGAATTGGGCGCAGCCGGCGAGTGCGTCGGCGTGGATTATTTGAATTTGTCAGCGGTCGACGGCTTGAGAGCGGCTGGAATTAATTTGGTCGACGGCTGCCAAGCGGTTCACCAAGCGCGCGTGATCAAAACTACTGACGAATTGCAACTGATCCGCTGGACGACCAAAGCCAAAGCGCGCGGTTACGATCTCGTCCGCGAAGAATTGCGCAAAGCCGATCCGCCCGAAGATAAACTGAGCCGCATCATGCTCGATTATTTAATGGACCAAGGATTCGAAGCCGGCAGCGAATTCATCTCGATCTACGATTCGTCGCTCGCCGACACCCGGCCGCACAACGAACCAATGGGCGCCGATCTGGTCGTGCGCGACGGCGACCTGGTGATCTGCGACGCCACCGTCGCCGGACCGGGCGGCTACTACAGCGACTTCGCCCGCACCTTCAGCCGCGGCGCGCCGACGGCGGAAACTAAACAGCGCTACCAGGAAGCCTATCACTCGCTGCAAGAAGCATTGAAGTTGGTGAAACCCGGCTCCTGCGCCGAAGCCTTCGACCGCTTTGGCAAAGGCGCGACTAAAAGGCTGCCCGGCTTCGACGGTTTTCACGGCGTCGGCCTATGCATCTACGAATCGCCCTGGCTGCGCGGCGGCGACCCGGCGAAATACATGATCTCGCTGGAAGAAAACATGATCGTCGCCTTGGAAATCAACCACTACCCAGTCAAGCTCGAACACTTACTGCGCGTGACCAAGGACGGCGCTGAAATCTTATCCGAGTACCCGGTCGACCCAGAACTCGTGCCGGCGTAAGATTCATTTCACCACAAAGAGCACAAAGTTCACAAAGTAAGAGCAGGTTTCAAAAAAACCCGCTCTTCTTATTTTGCGTACTTTGCATTGCTATACGAAAAATGTTCCTCCGGCTGCGCAAATTTCTAAGCCGCCATTGCTGTGAGTTTCTCGGTACTTGCCTGACGCGCG
>JAERMN010000441.1 GCA_016844625.1 Deltaproteobacteria bacterium | reverse complement strand
GCGATGATCGCCAAGCTGCGCGGCGCCGACGTGCGTATCGCCGCGGTGATCGCCAATCGGTTCAATCACGTCTATCTCGCCGCGCCGTCGATCACGTCGTTCAAACAACTCAAAGGCAAAAAAGTTGCGGTCAGCCGTTTCGGCTCCGGCTCACACTTTCAGACTAACCTGGCGCTCAAAGATGGCGGCCTCGATCCCGAGAAAGACGTCACGGTGTTGCAGATCGGCAACTCCGGCGCGCGCATCACGGCGATCTTGAGCGGCGTCGTCGACGGCACGATTATGGCCGCCGACTTCGTGCCGCGAGCAAAAAAGGAAGGCTTCAACGTGCTCGCCGATCTGGCCGACACGAAAATCGAATATCCGTTTCTGTCATTGAATTTTGTCGGCAGCTATCTCGATCGCAATCAGAAACAGGTCAAAGCGCTGATCAAAAGCATGTCGGAATCGATTCGCGCGTTGCAAACGGACAGCGTGATGGCGAAAGCTGTGATTCGCTCGGCGCTGCGCATCGACGATACTGCCACCGTGGACTACGCTCTGGCACGGAGCATTCAAGTTCTCGACCGCCGCCCGTTTCCGACACCCGGCGGAATACAAACCGTACTCGATGAGCTCAGCAAAGAGGCCAAGGGGAAAGCATGGAAGTTCGAGGACTTCGTCGATCTGCGCGCGCTGCGTGAGTTGGAAAAAGAAGGGGCCTTTAAATAAACGAGGCACTTCGCGGCCGGGGTATTGACCCCGGCCTTAACTAAAGGAAGGCGCGCCCCCTTTGGAAACCCCATTTAAGGGTTCCACGCCGCAAGCAGCGTGGTCAACAATAAATAACCCGCTAAGAAATACTCGCCGCCACCAGCACCAGCGGGGCATCGCCCTCGGGACCCTTGCCGACGCTGCGCACCAGTGGCGCCGGCATTTGAGCATTGAGCTGGTGAATTTCCTGCCATGTCTGCTCCGTCATAATGACGCCGCCAGGTCCAGGAATAAGCTGCGCAGCAACGTCGGCGATCGGCCGATCGTCAACCTCTATAGCTTGGCCACGATAAAAAATCACCGGATCGCTATTGAAGGGGCCGTAGATTACAAGCTTGTCCTGCGGCGCCACGCGGCGATTTACTTCGCTCATGAATTCGCGATAACTTTTGGTCTCGGCGATCTCCGGAACAATCAAACCATGGGTGACGAATCCGATCACGACGGAAAGTATTACTAGCTGTTGCGCTGCGGCGCGCAGGCGGCCCTTCCATAAGCAATATCCCATGCCAAACCAGAGCAGCGCCGAAAACAATGAGCCGAGATCGAACTGCCAGCCGAAATCGGCCAACTGCCGGGTGACCACCAGAAAGTTGGCGCGATCCTTGGGCTTGAGCGACGACTCGATCGGGGAAAAAAACCAGCCAGGGTTATGACTCCACAAGTCGCCAAACGCAATCAGGAGAAGCATCAAGCCCGTCAGCACAGCAAATACGGCGAGCGCGCGAAAGAGCATTGACCTGATGCCAACGCCGGCAACTTGCCGATGCAACCAGTCAGCCAAAAGCAAAGCTAGCGCCGGATAGATGGGCAATAGATAGACCGGCCGCTTACCCGCCGCCAGGGAAAAGAAGACAAACATGACGGCGAACCAAACCAGCAGAAAAAGCCGGTCGTCGCCGCCGCGCCAATCTTTTTTGCAACCATCCCAAATTAAAAACGGCAAGAACAATCCCCACGGCAATGCCATCGTGAAAAAATAGCCCAGGTAATAATAAACCGGATGGCTGTGGCCCGAACCGCCGAAAAAGCGACTGACGTTTTCCGAGAGCAATTGGCGATTGACGAATCCCTCGCCGCCACGGCTGATCGCCAAACCATACCAGCCGATAATCAGAATCAGCGCGAGCACCACGCCGGGATGAAACGCGAACTTGAGAACCAGATCCCAGCGCCTCTTAAGCGCCAGGAAAACCGCGATCACCAACCCCGGCAGTAAGATACCCAGCGGTCCCTTGGCCAGCGTGCCCAGCCCGACCAGGCCGTACAAAGCAAAATACCAAAGCGGATTACCTAACAATCCACGATAGAGCGCGTAGAAAAGCACCAAGCTGGCGGTGACGAAAAAACACAACGTCATATCAACGCGCGCGCTCAGCGCCTGGTTTTGATAAATCATCGTCGTCGCCAGGATCGCCGCGGCCAATAAACCGACCGCAGCGCCGAAGAGTCTTCGCCCGAGCACGTAGATCAGCAGCACGCCCAAGATGGCATAAAATGCCGACGGAAAACGGATCGTCGCCTCGTTCAAAGTTCCGCTAACTTGATAGGTGAGCGCCGCCGACCAGTGAAACAGCGGCGGCTTGGACGGAATCGCGGTAGCCCGCTTTAATGGGAACAGCCACTCGCCGCGCTGGACGATGTCCTGCACTGCCAAAGCTTCACGCGGCTCACCCTTATCGAAGAACGGCGTCGCGCCTAAATAGGGAAAGTAAAGCGCGCCACAGAGGGCAAGCAGCAAAACAATGTGTATTTGAATTGAAGATTGGACCGAACTCGCCTGAGCCATCACCTCAAGTAGATAACCTTTTGACACAGCTTCTTAAAGAGAAGAGAAGCGATAGTCGAAAGTTTGCGCGGCCCGCGCAAATATTCCGACATAGGAAACATCTCGGACTCGGATATTCCTCCCGCCAAGGCGCCAAGTTCGGCATCGATGTCATTTCGACCGAAGGGCGAAATCTTTCTTAGATCCCTCGCGTTCCCTCGGGATGACGGGCATAGGCCCGTCACCTTTGCGCCTTTGCGTCTTTGCGGGAGATAATCCGATTTTGGTTTTGCGTTCTTTGCGCCCTTTGCGGTTGATTCTCCGGTTTAGAGCCGTATTTGTTTGCGGCGTAGCCGCGCTAGGCCCATTGTGGTCAATTATCTTTTTCCGAGCGCTTCCGGATTCAACACATTGCTCGGCTTGCCAGCGGCGAAGTTGACCAAATCGTCCACCACCACCGCGTAATATTCTTCATAGCTTTCGCGCGTGACATAGCCTAAATGCGGTGTGCAAGTGACGTTGTTCATCTTGATCAATGGCTCGTCGGCTCCAACCGGCTCTTTGTCGTAAACGTCGACAGCGGCAAACCCAGGCCGGCCAGCCTTGAGCGCGTCCACCAATGCGCCCTTTTCGATCAGCCCCGATCGGCTGGCATTGACGATCAATGCCGTCGGCTTCATGCGCGCCAAATCGTCGCGCGTGACGATGCTGCGGGTGTCCTTGTTGAGTGGCAAATGCAAACTGACGATATCCGCTTCGGCGAAAAACTCTTCCCGGCTTTTGGCTACGTCAAAGCCCGCCGCCTTCGCCCGCCCCGTCGATCCCTCGCGTCCCCAGCAAATCACTCGCGCACCGAATGCTTTGCCGACCGCGGCGACAATGCTGCCAATCTTTCCGTAGGCGTAAATGCCAATAATTTTGCCCTTCACACCGACGCCGACCGTCGACTGCCATTGGCCGGCTTTCAACCTGTTTACTTCTAATGGCAAACTACGCAGCGCGGAAAGTATCAATCCCCAGGTCAGTTCCGCGGTCGCGCCGGAGTTCCCCGAACCGCCAGCTGAAACGACGATCCCCTTCTCCGTACACGCCTGCAAGTCGACATGCGTCGCCGCCCGCCCGGTCTGGCCGATGAGCTTCAGCTTTGGCAACTTTTCAATCAACTCGCGCGGGAAATAAGACCGCTGCTGCGTTAGCACGACCGCATCGGCGCCCTTTAATTTCTCAAC
>JAERMN010000060.1 GCA_016844625.1 Deltaproteobacteria bacterium | reverse complement strand
GATCTCGCAGATCGATCCGGAAGTGGGGGCGTTTTACGCCAATCTTCAGGCCCAGGGCAAAATCGCTTTAGCCAAGGGACGCATCAAGAATTTTGAATTTGGCGATTTGAAAACCGACGTGACCATCGACCGGCGCGTGTGGCGTCTGTCGAATCTGACGGCGCGCTCCGCGGGCGGAACGATTGTCGGCGTTACCACCATCGTCGATCGGCCCGACACGTTGGGCGTGATGGCCGAACCAAGAATTCAAGCGGTGCCAGTGCTATCCTTCCTCAAATGGTTCGATATTACCAACACGGAGATGACCGGGCGCGTCAATCTAACCGGTAAGTTGGAAACCGTCGGCAAGAACGATCTCGAACGCAAGCAAAACTTAAACGGCGCCTTCAGTCTGCGCATCGAAGACGGCACGATCAACCGCATGCGTGCTTTGGTGCAAATACTCAATCTGCTCGATCTGTCGCGCTGGTTCACTTTTCAACTGCCCGATCTGAGCAAGCAAGGAATTCGCTTCCGCGCCATTACCGGTGACTTCAAAGTCGCCAAGGGAGTTTATTCGACGGAGAATTTGCTGGTCGACAGCAACGATTTACGCATGACCGGTTTCGGCCAGATCGACGTGGCGAAAGACGAGCTCGATTTCGTCGTCGCCGTCAGGCCGTTTGCCGGCATCGATGCGGCGATCAACCAGATTCCGATTCTCGGCTGGGGCATCGTCGCGATCAAAAACTCTTTTATGGTGGCGAGTTTCAATATCAAAGGCAAGATCGAAGAGCCGACCATCACGCCGGCGCCGCTGGGCACGCTGTCAGAAATGTTCTGGAGCGTTCTCGGTATCCCGAAAAATATTATCGGTCTGGGCGAACCTGAGAAAAAAGAAGAAGCGCAGGAGCCGGCGAAAACGCCGGCGACGAAATGACGCCCAAGCTAACTTTATACTCGCGCAAAAACTGCTGCCTGTGCGATGAAATGAAGGCGGTGATCCAGCGAGTTTCTGAGCAAAGTCCAATCGACCTGGATGAAGTAGACATCGATGCCGATGCTGCGCTTCGCGCGCAGTACGATGACGAGGTCCCCGTCTTGTTCATCGACGGCCGCAAAACGTTTAAATACCGCGCGACGGTAGCGGAGTTGACCAGAAAACTGAATCATAAACGACGGCCGTTTCTCACGCGCGTAGCGCGCTTAATGGGAAAGGACTCTCCATGAACGCGAAACTGATTCACAGCTTGTTCACGCTGGCCATTATGACCTGCGCGACTTGGACTTCGGCGGCGGATCGCATCATCGGCGTGCAGTCGGCCCGGGTGATGTCGCAGTCGATGCCGTGGATCGCCGAGGAGACCGGCACTTTTCGCAAATACAATCTGGAATTTCCGCTAGTCTATATCGGCACTTCGCCGCTGGCGACCGCGGCCATGCTGGGCGGCGACGCGCAGCTCTTGATCGACGGCGGCGTCGGTCTGGTGCGCACAGTGGTGGGTGGCAACGCCGATCTGGTGTTCATCGCGGGCATCAAGAACCATTTGACCCAGAGCATTCTCGCCAAGCCGGAAATCAAGCGGTTGGAAGATTTGCGCGGCAAAAAGATCGGTGTCACGCGCATCGGCGCGACCACACACTACTTCGCCGTGCAAGTCTTCAAGCGGCGCGGCATGGAAGCCGGACGGGATTATTCGATGGTCCAGACCGGCGGCGCGCCGGAAATGCTCGCCGCACTGCTCTCCGGCGCCCTCGACGCCGGCACCATGTCGGCGCCCTGGGACGCGCGGGCGATTTCCCAAGGATATAGTTACGTTGTTTACGGCCCCGACCTGCGCATCCCGCAAGTCGCCGTTTCGTTCATCACCCGGCGCTCGTTCATCGCGCAGAATTCACCCCTCGTCAGCCGCTTCATGCGGGCAATGGCCGAGGCCGCGAAAATTCTGCACACCGACAAGGAAATTGTCATCAAAGTCTTGAGCAAGTACTTGCGCATTGACGACCGCAAGGTGCTCGATCAAGCTTACAGCGCGGAGATTAAAGCACTTGAACCGCGCATGGAGTTGAGACTTGAAGCGGTGCAAGCAATTCTCGACGACATCGCGCCCACCGACGCGCGGGCGAAAAAGTTCAAGCCGCAAGAACTTTACGACCGGCGCTATTTAGACGAGCTGGAAAAGAGTGGGTTTATGGACAAGCTCTGGGGTGGAGTAGCGGCGAAATGAAATTCGATGGGTTGACGCTGACGCGCAACTGGCGTTCGCTATGGTGTTCGCTTTGAATTACCCAATGAAACGACGGAACTAGCTTGCTTATCTAATGACCAGCCTCTGAGTTATGGACCGAGCAGATTCAATTTTTGCATAGCGCCAGGCGGTGGCTGTAGCAACCGAGGTAGTCGAAGACATGGTAGGGGAGCCGAACGGTTGTTTGGCATCGATCCCAAGATGGTATTGAGCCTGTCGAGAATTTGATAAATAAGGAACCCTCTTTCGAGGGCTCCTTGCCACTCTGGCAGTCCCTGAGCTGGTGCGGGGGGCGCTTAGGCGGCCAATTTTTTGGCCTGGCCTTCTTCAATTTGGATTGGGATCTTTTTGCCAGCAAGCTCGACCGGCAGAGGAGTCGAAACCTCAAGGACCCCATTCCTGTAGTTGGCTTTGATCTTGTTTCCGTCAACCCCTCTGGGCAGGGCCAGCCTCCTCTCGAATCTGCCATAGCCTGTCTCTCGGTATCGATAATCCTTCTCTTTTACCTCTTCAGACCTTGTCCTCTGTCCGCTGATGATCAGCGTATTATCCACCACAGAGACATCCATATCCTTAGGATCGACACCTGGCAGATCCAGCCGCACGGTATGCATTCCGTCCTTTGTGAAGGACTCTGCTGCAGGCAACCACCCTGGTACCATCTCCTCAATTTCCCTTTCAAACGGGAAATTGGAGATAAGGCGGTTGAACAGCTCATCAATATCCCTATGCCAGCTGGTCAATTCCCGAAAAGGGCTCCACGGCATTAGAGATGTCATAATACTCACCTCCTTTGCTTTACAGGTATCCCATACCTCGCCAGCCCAAGGACTAGAGAAAATTTAACCATCTCCTCCTTTCTAACGTGGCTTTAACAAAACTTCCGACACTGCCGATTATGGCTAGTGCAACCCTCGTGCCATAGAATCTAGAAGGGTCAACATGGAAAGTGGCTAAAAATTTGAGCCTTCCAAGACGAGGTAAAATTGAGCCTCAAGGAAGCCGCTGCAACTGTCTTGAATTTTGGAATTTAGAAAAGAAACAGTTGTCAAAGTTGCGAAGAAGGGACACACTAGCGCGCGCCCGAAGGATCTTCGTCGTTCCTTACTGCGCGACCGCCATAGATTGACGGGCAACTCAAAATGACGACGCACCGCGGCCTCGATCTTGGCGAGACCGATCCGCCGTGGACGAGACAGCTCAGTGTTGATTTTTCTGTCGACACGGTCCAAGAACTCATCATCGCCCAAATAGCCCTGCTCTTTGACCGCATGAAATTCTTCCCGGTGTCCCGTGCCGACGCCGTCCAGGACGAACTGGCCGAATACTTTCCGTGCCTGAGCCGGCTTTGGCGAAAACTGTCTCAAGATCCAATCACACTCGACGTTTTCATTATCGCCGGCGCTGAGGTAAGCGCGGTGGCTACTCCACGCGTAGTTGCCTGGGGTATCGACGATCTTTCGACCGCACCGGATTCAAGTGAAGGTAACGGACCCACTCCAACAAGTAGGCGTCACGGTCGCAGAGAGTGTCTTTGTAGCGGCCCTGAAACAGATGGCCGACAAGCTGGTATTTGTGGTTGAAGTAAAGCCCATAGCTTTGCTGCAAGCCCTGCATCGCTTTGGCGCGGGGCGTCTCGCCAACCTCCAACAGCAGGTGAACGTGGTTGCTCATCAAGACGTATGCGTAGAGAAAAAAACCATAGCGTGTGCGGTACTGATTGAGCAGATTTAAGTAGCGGCGCCGATCCGGGTCGGAGCGAAATATCGCCTGGCGCTGGTTGCCACGTGCGATTACATGATAAAGCGCACCCGGAAAATGCCCGCGCGGCCGCCGTCCCATAGCCGCGCCGATAACACGAAATCGAAGAGTGAGGCAAGAATTAAATAATTAAATGTCTGACACCATTCCCGACACCATTCCCTGCTACGAGGGTTCGGCGAAGCCATCCCCTTTCTCAGATATCCCCGTACTCAACAATTATGCGTGCCCGGGAAACAATTGTCCGGTATGCGGCGCTTCATCGGCATTCCGGGCTGTCTAACCGGAATATCGGCCGGCGTACAGTTGTTGATCACCACGTCTCTCGCCTCGGTCCCAATCTTCAACCGTCCAACGCAGTTCGTCGGCCGATTGGTGGTGTTAAAGGTAAAAGCGCCGTCGGCTTTCGTATTCGTTCCGACCAGAACTCCTTCCCACTCTATCGCGGTTCCTTTCGGCGCTTGATCGCCGGAGATTAACACCTTGCCGTTTTGTAACGTCGCTTCATCGACGTTGATTACAACTGCGCAAGCCGACGTAAATATCGCCATCACAGCGATCGCCACCGTTGCGCTAAATATCTTTTTCATATCCGTTACTCCTTTCCCTTCCGTTGCGTTAATATTTCCGCCTGCTCCTCCCGCGTGGCGAAAAACTCTTCCTAACGCTCAGGCTAATGTGTGAACAGATTCCCTTGTTGTTAATCTGGACCGACCGCACGGTAGAAAAGGGGTCAAGTCCGCTCTTAGCTTTTTGTCAGCGCATCCGCAATTTTTCGAGCCCTTCGGTCGATCTTCCTGTCTTGCGCTACCCTAAACTTCATCCGCAGATGCCCCCCTTTTTCACCGACGGTACGACAGCCCACGGTACATGACGTGGTAGTAACCGCCGGGGTATTCACTCCGTAACGGTCGAGCCATGATCCTTCCCTATTCGATACGATCGACACCGCCAAAAGCTAAAAGCGGACTTGACCCCTTATCCGAGGGAAACAATCTCCACCCATTTTCGATTTCCCTCTGCGGGACCGCTTTTGGTCTGCAGGGCCGCGTTTAGATTGTCGGAACAGAAATCGGAAACTTCCTTCGAAGAAATTATTTTCATGCGTGCGCTCCCCTAATCGAAAATCGGCAATCGAAAATATAAAATCTCATTTTATGACCCGGTCCGCCCGCATTCCCATATTGGATTTTCGATTTTGGATTGTTCGGTCATCGGATTACTCTGTCTGCTCTGACCAAGACGTTAGGCGGGATCGTCAGGCCGATTTGCTTAGCGGCCTTGAGGTTGATGACGAACTCGAACTTCATCGGCTGCTCCACGGGCAGGTCAGCAGGCGTTCTGCCTTTCAAGATCTTGTCCACGTACGTGGCGGCACGCCGATCCAAGTCGGTAATACTCGTCGCATAGCTCATAAGCCCCCCGGCTTCCACAAAATCTGACCAAAAGTATATCGCTGGGAGCCGGCTCTTTACCGCGAGGTCTATAACCTGTGTTCGCTGAGAATTGATGCTGCCGCTCGTCAACACGAGGACTGCGTCAGCACGCCCCTTGCTTGCGGCTCGGAATGCGGTCGCAATATCCTTGGGATCTAGTACGTCTAGGTATTGAAGCTGTACCTTGAACGCCCCAGCGGCGAGTTCGATCTCTTTTAACGATTGTGCGTTGCCCGGGTTGGTCGAGGTCCCGAAGACGGCCACGCGGGAGAGCCTAGGAACGATCTCCTTCAAAAGCTCCAGTTGTTTTCCGCTTATCTCCGGGGAAAGAGTTGACAATCCAGTGATGTTCCCGCCTGGCCGGGCAAGGCTGGCGACGAACCCGTTGCCGACAGGGTCATTATCGTACGTCATGACAATGGGAATCGTAACAGTTGCTTTCTTGGCGGCACGAGTTGATCCCCCACCCGCCGTGACGATGACATCTACCTTGAGACGCACCAGCTCGGCTGCGAGGCCAGGTAGCCGGTCCGCTTTGCCCTCTGAAGATCGCCACTCAATGACAATGTTTTTCCCCTCGACGTACCCAAGCTCGCGCAGACCCTGGCGGAATGCCTCGGTGCGGGCCGCGTTAACGGAAGGGGAGACATTCGCTAGATATCCTATCCGCGGGATTTTCGTTGACTGCTGCGCCTGGGCGACGGAAACATTTACAACAAAGAAAGTTACCAGTAGCCAGATAAGAATTTTTTTCTTCATAGGTTTCGCTCCTGTGTTTTTACTGACACCTGATCTCTGACCTCTGATCTCTGACGTCTGACGTCTGTCACTTGATCACCCTCGTTGCCCGCATCAGCACGATCGGCTGAATCGTCAAACCGATCTGTTTGGCTGTTTTCAGATTGAGGATTAATTCGAACTTCATCGGCTGCTCCACCGGCAGGTCGGCAGGCTTGGCTCCCTTCAGAATCCTGTCCACGAAATATGCGACACGCTTGTAGCTGTCCGTGAGGTCCGCGCTGTAGGACATGAGCCCACCGGCATCTACAGCTTCGCTGCTCTGGAACATCGACGGTAACCGGCTCTTTAACGCAAGGCCCGCGATCTGTTTTCGGTTAGTATTTGTTAGCGGGCTCCCGAGCACGTAGAGTCCATCCGGGCGCTGCTTGCCCATCGCAGCGAATACCCTCTCGAAATCGTCCGCACTGCGTACCTCCCAAGGCTGAAGAGTCAACCCTAGCGCGCGCGCCGGGACCGGGAGAGCCTCTTTCACCTGGAGTACACTGGCCGGACTGGCCGACTCGTAGAGAACCGCGACACGGGCAAGTTTGGGAACGGCGTCTTTGAGCAGCTCCAGGCGCTTACCGCCTAGCTCTCTGCCAAGGTTTGTAATGCCGGTGACGTTGCCGCCGGGACGGGCAAGGCTTTCAATGAAGCCTACCTCGACAGGATCGGACCCACCGCCCGCGATAACGATGGGAATCGTCTTGGTCGCATTCTTGGCCGCCTGGATCGCCGCGTCCCCTCCTGCTACCACGATGATATCAATCTTGCGACGCACTAGCTCGGCCAGCAGCTCGGGGAACCGATCGCGCTTCCCCTCCGCATATCGGTACTCGATGGCGATGTTCTGTTTTTCTATATAGCCACGCTCGCGCAGAGCCAGTCGAATTGCCTCGGCACGGGCGGACTCATGAGCTGATTCGAGCGCCGATAGATACCCTATCAGCGGGACCTTCTTCGGTTGCTGCGCCTCGGCGGCGACGCCAAGAACAAACACTAACGTTGCAATCAAGATTGATGACAGATCAGGCTTCTTCATTGCCCACCTCGTTCTGGAGGCTATCACGCACGCGGCATTTGCGAAAAGGATTATTTACCGGAGATGATGACTAAACTTCGACGAGAAAAAAGGCAAATTCAGCGTGAGATTGAACTGTACAATCGAAACAAAATTTCGACCGTCGAGACTAGGCGCTCGCCTGATTCCACGGCAGCCTGGCGAGGACCATGGACATGCCGCAGCTGTTGGTGACTCCCGCATAGACAAGGCCGGCGCCAATCAGCGCCGACACCCCGTAGCCAGCGGGGTGGATCAACGCGCCTGCGATGATGCCGAGCATGGATAGCAGGCCCGCCGCAATGCGCACCTGCCGCTCCAGCGAAATCACGCTGCGCTCGCCGCGCACTATCGGGAGGTCTGCCGATGTCCAGGCGTTGGTGCCGCCATCGACATGCACGACGTTGGTGAAGCCAACGGCGCGCAGTCGGTCGGCGGCCAACTGGCTGCGCGTGCCGGTCTGGCAGACGCAGTATAGCTGGGTGTCGGAACCAAATTGCGCCAGCAGCGCGGCCGGATCGAGCCGTTCGAACGGAACATTCAGCGCTCCCGCGATGCGCAGGCTGGCGAACTCGCCGGGCGTGCGCACATCTAGGATGTGCAATTTCCCAGAGGCGGTTAGCGCGGCAAGCTGCTGCGCCGACACGCTACGCAAAGGTGCAGCGGCGTCACTTGCAACCTGCATGCGGGCGCCGTCCGATTTCGCTAGGCCCGCGCCTCCGGCCAGGTTTGCCGGCACTGCCTCATGGATGCGACTTGGCATGGGAAGATTGAGGTTGTTCATGATGGTGATAAACTCGTCGCGGCTTTTTCCGGCCAGGCGAGCATTAAATTGTTTTTCCTCGCCGATGCTGCTCACCCTGCGGCCCTTATAGTCATGGCCGGGGTAAACCAGCACCTGATCGTCCAGCCGAAACAGCTTTTCGGTGATGCTTGACCAGAGGGCTTCTGCACTGCCGTTCTGAAAATCGGTTCGGCCGCAGCCACCGATCAGCAGAGTATCCCCGGTTAGCACTCGATCGCGCCACAGATAGGAAACGCTACCGGAAGTATGGCCCGGCGTAGCGATGACCAGAATCTCCTCGCGGCCGAACAGAATGACGTTGCCGTCTTCGAGCATGCGGTCGTAGCCTTGCGCGTTACAGTCGTTGGATACCGCGGTTTGCGCGCCTGTGGCCTGCTTGAGCGCCAGCGAGGCCGTGATGTGATCTGCGTGTACGTGGGTTTCCAGAACGTACTTCAAGGTAAGGCCGTGCTCGCGGACCAGCTTCAAGTCGCGCTCTAGCTGCTCGATGACCGGATCGATCAGCACTGCCTCGTGCGTTTCGTCGTCGGCGATGAGATAGGTATATGTCGATGAGGTAGGATCGAACAATTGTTTGAAAAACATGGATGCCTCCGGTTTCGGAATTTGCCACCCGACAATCTACTCTTAAAGCAGTGTGGGTGAATTCGTCCTGGTCTATCTCGGCTGATTGTGATCCAGCTTCTTCGATGACAATAGCACGTATACGGTTCTTGGCTATCCCGACAATGAGCTTCCGCGAGTGACCGCCATGTTGGGTCGAACAGTGCCCACCGCTCGCCAAATTTCGCAGGATTTGCTCGATGCATCAGTACGATTGTATGACCAGGGTAGAGACGTTAAATTGATTCTCAATCCTGCGCGCGGTAGTTTCAGTCATTCTGTTTATGCCGTTCCTGCCCGTCTATTTTTTCCGGACAAAGAAACAGAAGGAGTGACTTATGGCCAATCAAATCGTCTGGTGTGATATTCCGATTCTCGATTTGGATCGGGCGGTGAAATTTTATTCGGTGCTGTTGGGTCAAGAAGTCAAGAAACATGATTTTCCCGGCATGACCATCGGTGTTTTGCCGCACAACGACGGTGAGGTTGGCGCTTGTTTGTTCATGAACGCTGACGAGCAGCCAAACGAGAAAGGCGTCCTGATCTATCTCAACGCCAACGGCCGGCTGGATGAAGCCATCGCGGCGGTTACACCGAACGGCGGCAAGATCGTTCAGCCCAAACATCCGATCGGGCCATTCGGTTTTCGCGCGGTCATCATCGACAGCGCAGGTAACCGAGTTGCGCTGCATTCGGATTGAGGATTGCGCTATGCCCAAGTTTCATGGCAGTAATTTACTGGTCGCGGCGTTCTTGCTGGTGGGTTTGCCAAGCTCGGCGCTGTCCGCGGAGTGGTTTTTGATGAGCCGGCACGGCGAGTGCGCGCCGCTGTCGAGCTTGGCAAGGAAGGGTCCTGAGTTTCGCGACCTACAAACTCCCTATCAACTGATCGATAGGATGCGCGCTGCGGGACATCACGTCGATGTTAAAGAGCATAGCTCGCCCAACGGTCCTATGGTGGAAGTGCGTGTGCCCGCCAAAGAGATTGGCGTGATGGTTGTCACGGCGGAGGTCTGTAAGGCGCTGTCACGCTGATGATGAATATCGAGTTGCGCCAAACGCGGAGAGATTTTAGATTTTGCGGCGCAGGTCACGAAAAGCTAGCCGACCAAAGAGCCGGCGAGCAAAGCGATGCCGATAGACGATAAGGCGACCTGGCTGCTCGCAGGCCGCGAGGGTGTGCGCGCGCCGTCGGGGGAGAAAAAGTAACCGGCTTATTCTTCGGCTTCGTGGCGCCGGCGCGGCCGGTCAGCCTGTTTAAGAATTTTCTTGCGCAGTCGAATCGACTGCGGCGTGACTTCCACTAACTCATCGTCAGAGATCCATTCCAAGCCTGCTTCTAACCCCATCTCGCGGTGCGGCGAGATGATGATGTTTTCATCTTTGCCGGCGGCGCGCATGTTGCTGAGCTTTTTCTCTTTGCAAATATTGACGTTCAAATCGTTTTCGCGCGAGTACTCGCCCACCACCATGCCTTCGTAAACCTTGGTTCCCGGCGCGATGAACAGCACGCCGCGTTCCTGCAGGTGGAAAATCGCATAGGGCGGGGCTTGGCCTTCACGGTCGGCGACCATGGCGGCATTGGTGCGCGATTGAATCACCCCATGCCAGGGTTCCCAGCCGTTAAACAGCGCGTTCATGATGCCGGTGCCGCGGGTGTCGGTAAGAAATCGCGAGCGAAAGCCGATTAGGCCTCGCGAGGGCACGGCAAATTCCAAACGCACGCGGCTCGATCCGCCGTGCATCATCTTGGTCATCTTGCCCTTGCGCATGGCTAACAGCTGCGACACCACACCGATAAAATCTTCGGGAACATCGATCACCAAGAGTTCCATCGGTTCATGGATCACGCCGCCGATCTCGCGCGTGATGACGGTGGGCTTGGAGACCATCATCTCATAGCCTTCGCGCCGCATGGTCTCAATGATAATCGCCAGGGCGAATTCGCCGCGGCCGGTGACTTGAAAGGCGTCCGGTTGGGCGGTTTCCTCGACGCGCAGACTGAC
>JAERMN010000440.1 GCA_016844625.1 Deltaproteobacteria bacterium | reverse complement strand
CAAACCCGAGGATGTCCTCGACCTGCGTTTCGTCGACGATCTCAAGAAGAGCGGTTTTTTGGCGCAGCTTGGCGTAAAGAGTTAACGGCAATTGGAGGACTCGAAATGAGCGTGGCAAATAGTTCGATTCGCTCTACGGCGCTAGCGGCGGCATTCTTGTTGGCAGCTGAAGGGTTCGCCCAGACGCCCTATTATGCCGGTAAGACGATCACTATCGTTCGCGGCGGCGGTGCCGGTGGCTCGGGCGAGTTTCAATCGCGCGCGCTGGTGCCTTTTCTCAAGAAATACATTCCGGGAAACCCGACGATCACGATGGAGTTCATGGACGGCGCGGCGGGACGAAAGGGCGCCAACTATATGTACACGGCGAAACCCGACGGCCTGAAGATCGGTTCGGCGGGGGCGATGATTCCTGGGCCGATACTGGGTTTGCCGGGGAGCAACTACGACATCGATAAATTCATTTACATCGGCTCGACGGAGACCGGTAACCCGTACGGATTTTTCACCCGCAAGGCGGCGGGTCTCGACAGTCTCGACAAAGTCCGGCGCACGCCGGGCGTGCGCATTGGCGCCCACTCCGTCGGCCATTCCGTCTACGTGACGGCGCGGATGTTTGCGTATTACTTGGACTTCAAGGAACCCAAGTTTGTCGTCGGCTTCAACGATCCTGAGATGGATGTCGCGCTCAACAACGGCGAGCTTGACGCCAGGACGAGCGGCAACATCGACGGCGTCTTTAGAGATTTAGGCGACCAGGTGCAGTTTCATGCGACCCTATCCAATCCGAAGGGGCGGACCGACGTGCGCTTGCCGGGTCTACCGGACATCGATTCGTTCGCTAAGAACGACAAGGAGCGCAAAGTCGTCGATCTGCTGCGGAAGATACTTCGCGATGCGATGGCGAAAACTTTCAAGGATCCCGCTTTCCAACAAGAGTTCAAAAAACTGATGGGGCGCGAACCGTCGCCGCTCACAGGCGAAGAGGTCGAAAAAGCGGTGCGAGAACTGCCGCGCGACGCCGAGGTGATCGCGCTATACAAGAAGCTCGCCGATTCGGGCGCGCTGCCGCCGCGCTGAGCAGCGCGGCGTGTGATGGTTTCAACGTCGCGCAATATTTCACAGCGACCCCTCTGAGTAGGTTATTGCTGCCGCCCACGAGCCTAGCCTGGACAGGCCGCGGAATTGGCCTGCTGCCGGGCCCCTCCAGGTGTTGTTCTAACCCGCTTTCTTTATGGCGGCCGCACCAGTAGCCAAGAAATAGGTGGGCGGGATCTTGAAGCCGGAACGTTCGAGCCGTTTCATGAAATTGGGCATCACACCGCTTGCATAGAAATCACCGATGACTTTGCCCTCTGTGTTGATATCTACCTGATCGAAACCGAAGATCGTCTGGGTGGTGATGATAGTCCCTTCCATGCCGGTGATCTCGGACAACTCAACGAGCTTGCGGCTGCCGTCGCTTAAGCGGGCCAGCTGGATGATGATATCGAGGGCGGAGGCAATTTGCTCACGCAGGGCCCGCTCCGGCAGGCCATAGCCGGCCATCATCATCATCGTCTCGACACGGGACAAAGCGTCACGCGCCGTGTTGGCGTGAATGGTACTGATGGAACCATCGTGTCCGGTATTCATTGCCTGCATCATATCCAGCGCTTCACCGCCGCGCACCTCACCAAGCACGATACGATCCGGCCGCATGCGCAGGGCATTGCGCACTAAGTCTCGTTGGGTGATCGTGCCAGTTCCTTCGATATTCGGCGGACGGGTTTCCAGGCGTAGTACATGTCTCTGCTGCAACTTCAATTCCGCGGAATCTTCGATGGTCACAATTCGTTCAGTGGGCAGAATGTAATTGGACAGGCAGTTGAGCAGCGTTGTCTTGCCTGAGCCAGTTCCGCCGGAGATCAGAATATTCAGCCGCGACTTCACGCAGGCTTCTAAGACTTCGGCGATGTGCTGCGGCAGCGAACTTAGTTCGATAAGATCTTTCATCGTCAAACGCTCGACACCGAATCGTCGAATCGACAGAATCGGGCCATCGATGGCGAGTGGCGGAATAATCGCATTGACGCGGGAACCGTCGGGAAGACGAGCATCGACCATCGGCGAATGCTCATCGACGCGGCGGCCGACCCGGCTGACGATGCGTCCGATGATCTGCATCAGGTGCGCCTCGTCGCGAAAACGCACTTCTGTTTCTTCGAGTTTGCCGTGTCGCTCGACAAAGACCGTGGAATGGTCGTTTACCAAAATGTCGCTGATATCGGGATCGCTCATCAAGACCTCTAGAGGGCCCAAGCCGAAGACTTCGTGCTCGACATCGAGCACGAGACGTTCCCGGTCGGCCATGTTGAGCGCGATCGGTTCGGCCATGACCAATTCTTGCAAGATGCGCCGGACATCTGCTTCGACCCGAGGCGCCTCTAATATCGATAACTTTGCGATGTCCAATGTATCGAGTAGCTGGCGATGGATACGAAGTTTGAGTTCATCGTAGACGTTGCGTCCGATGGTATGGGGCTGCGCTGGGATGCTGTGACCTTTGCCTTCCCGTTGGTCCAGTAATTTTCTTAGTGACTCCTTCATCAGGGCCTCCGCAACACTGGATGTCTGACAGTTACAACAGCAACCGCCGTACCAAGCTGCGCTAGGCTAAAGCATTTTCGACAACCGGAAGTGAGTTGTGGGGTGACAACACGCCGATCCCGTTCTGACCGTATCGATAGGCAAATTCCCCATCAGTTAGCAGTTTCCATTCGCTCACTGCGGGGGTAAGAACTTACTACATTTGCCATATCTCAAGCGGGTTGGGCGGACGCTAGGCTTGGCAGAGTCTAGAAGATTCTTGTCTCGACGAAGAGCAAAAGACTTTCGGCGCGCTTCGTCGTGCGTTGGGCGCGCGGGACGCAACGAAAAATTCCTATTCTTGATTGTCGTTTCTCGCGAAAATGCGAAAAATCGCCGTGCGAAAGAGGGGTCACTGAAGAGGGCGCTTCGAGATCTGCCGCGCGAAGAGGAAGCTATGGCGCTTTATTATTATCCTGCCGATGGTTATAGATCGCCAAAGCGGTTGCCGGCTGAGAAAAACTGCGCAGCCGGCTGCGGACGACATGGAGATTGGCATGGCCTCGGCGATCACGATATGTGGCTCGATGTCTATCCGGCGCGTCAGTTTACGAAAAGTTTCTTAATTGCTTCGATCACCTCGGGCGGCTGCTTCATGACTTCCAAGGCGATCTTTTGCAACTCCGCGCCGCCGTTGGGAACCACGTCCATGCGCAGTTTCTTGGCTTCGGCGAGCAGTTCAGGATCTTTTGCCGCTTTTTCAAAAGCCGCGCGCAATATTTTGACACGGTCGGCCGGCGTATGCGGTGCTACCAGGAACGGCCTGGCCCACTCACCGCCCTGTAACATCGCTTCTGTGGTGCGCCGTTTATTCGCCGGCGTCTTGTAGCGATCCATAAGCTCGTAGACGGTCGGCGCGTCGGCGACGCGATCGCTACGTTTGCGGCCGCTTTGAGCAAGGAAGCGGACAAAATTTGTTTTGAGCCAGCTGAGGAAGGGTTCCCGGCCGTAGTAGGTGGCGATGGTCAGTCCCATGCATTGGACCTCGCCGCGCTCGAGAGCGATGGCAATCTCACTACTGCCGGGATAGCCGGTGACATGATTCACTTTGGCGCCGACCGTCTCGTCCAGGATTTTCGACATGACATAATCCGAACTGCCGACGCCGGTAGAGCCGCACTTCGGCAGTTCTTTGGCTTTGATAATGTCGTCGATGGATTTGAACGGCGCGTCGGCACGCGCGAACAGCACCATGTCGTCATTTTCCAGGGAGCCGAGCCAGTTCATTTTCGTTAGGTCGAACTTCACTTCTTTCTGAGCTGACAGCTGACTCAAGTAGAGATTATTGTGCGGCGCCAAGATCGTCAGCCCGTCGGGTTTGGCGACGCCCCAGACGTAGTTGGCCGCGGTCACCGAGCCTGCTCCAGGCATATTCTGCACGATGATACTTGGATTACCGGGGATGTACTTGCCCATCTGTCGCGCCATCATGCGCGCGGCGCGATCGTAACCGCCGCCGGTGCTCAGGCCGACGATGATACGAATGGTTTTGCCGCTGTAAAAATCCGCCTGCGCGGCAACAGACCGGACGAAAGCAACCATAAGGAACAATAAGCAAAGAGCCGCTAGGGCGCGTTTCAGAGATTCATTTTTCTGCATGGAAGCCCTTTCAGTAGTCATATTAGCCACCGGTCTTACAGGATACCGCATCGTCGTAGGGTTTCCAGCCGGCGTCCCAATCTAAATATTCCAACCCGGTAAATCTCTTTTTGTAATCGTACGTGAAAGGTTCGCGGTAAGCGTAGCCTGGATAGTAATAGCGACGGCTCTGTTGGCGCGAGAACTCGATCGAACGGAGCATCATGAGGATGCCGAGGCTGCGCTTCGATTCGGCGGGATCGAAAATGGCGTAGACTGCTGAAATCGCTGTTTCGCCAATGTCGAGAAAGGTGACACCGACGAGCCTCTCGCCGAGGTAAATGCATAGCTCAAGATTGACACAGGGGACGGCGGCCGGGTTGGGCGACAAGAAATTAAACAGGGAGTCGGGGACGTTATCGTCGAAGCGGACGCGGTGTTT
>JAERMN010000439.1 GCA_016844625.1 Deltaproteobacteria bacterium | reverse complement strand
CTCACCTGCCCCATGGCATAAAGCCGCCGCGCCATTCGGTGAGCGTAACAATTCTTACACCCCGGGCTAATCTTCGTGCAGCCGGTAACCGGATTCCACGTTGCATCCGTCCATTCTATCGCTGAGTCTTGAGCCATATTTATCCGACGTACTGAAAGGGCTCTCGCGCGTCCATCCAGCCCAAAAGTTAGTTCACTTAGTTGACAGCGTCCGTTGACGTTACCTTTTCCATGGGAATCTCCAAGTTTGAGATTCGGGCTTCACCCACGGGCAAAACATTCAACGAGCGTGTGAGGTGAAAATCGTTTGCTTAAAATTCCACGTTTCCGGAATTCCGGAAACGTGATGCGTCACGACAACACAGCAAGACCTTGTCGTCGCGCTGCGCGGGAAAGCTTTTCATCAAAACAAGCAAACCTCACCGCCTGGCTCCCCTGCTCGCCAACAATCACGGCGGAAGCAAGATGAACTGCGTCGTAACCTCTGAGTGCAAATGTTTCGGCTAATAGGCCGGCACGTTTTATGAGGGCGTCCGAAACATCCACGATGAAAAAGGTTTCCCAGTCATTGTCGAAATCCCGAACAATGGTTCGGTAATCTCGCAGGGTCACAGCTTGCTCTCGGCGCTTCCGCGCAAAGGCAGCTCTCGCTTCTACGTATGAGACGCGCGACGTTGAAGGCATCTCGGCATCATCGACCAGTTGTTTTATCATAGCGCTGTCCGTTTCGGGCACATACAGCTTCACCAGAGCACTGGTATCCAGATAGAGAATCACCGGCGCTCCTCAATGACTATTTGTGAAACGGGTTTGCCTTTTACGGTCACCCGCCTTGAGGCTCCCTTTGGCTTCCCCCCCTTCCACGATCCGATTCCTTTGCGACTCAATACCTCGGCGATTTGAGCGCCCGAGCTTTGCTTGGAAGGAACCAACATCGCAATCGACTCGCCTCTTTCAGTAATCTCAACCGGCCGCCCTTGTTTGACGCCACGAAGATAATGGCTGAGTTTGTTTTTCAGCTCTCTAACACCCACGGTGATCATACTGCCCTCCTTGTAGCTTCATTATATCGATACCGTAGCTACATAGTCAAAACCCTGCCATCGTGATGATTTCAACTCCTTTATCCCGCCTGAAGAAACGATGGGTTGGCTCGAAACCTACCCCGTCTGTGGGTCTCCTGGTTGTTCCCCTCATACCGCGCCTGAAGATCGAGCCAGTAACGTTCCGACATGCCGAAGTAGTGCGCCAGCCGGCGAGCGATGTCGGCGTCGATGGCGCGCTGGCCCTGGACGATTTCGTAGACTACTTCGCCGAGGTTCAAGACGTTCAAATCGTTCAAGTCGTTCAAATCGTTTCGGATCGGATTGAGGAGCCGGAATTTTTTTCTGATACATTCGACTTTGTATACTTTGATCCTTTCATTCCGCTGCGCTTTAGATAATCGATCAAGTTGCTGATCATGATTGATAAACGTCGGAACGACTTGCTTGCGTTGTCACAATCTTTCGGCGCTACATAAGATTGATCCAGTGCTACGTACAGTTGAGAGCGGACTTCGCCGCACGATGCTTTGGCGACATAGAGAAATTGAATGAACTCCTGATTGCCGCCGCGTTCGAACCCTTCGGCGATGTTTGACATAATAGAGACTGCTGCCCGTCGGATCTGATCCCGCAGTCCGAAATCTTTTGAGAATTTCGAATCTCTTGTCAGTTGATAAATTCCTCGCGTTAGGAGCCGAGCGTCCTTCCATATCTCTAAATCTTCAAAGTTTTTAACCTGCATTGATTCTTCCTCCTAAACGATTTGAACTTTTTGAACGTCTTGAACGATTTGAACGGTTGTTATTCGACGGCCCCCTGCCAAAACCATCTTCTTCGCACCCGGTCATAGTAGAGCCACAACAAATCCCCGCGGCGAGTTTCGGCAAAATAGTATTCGCGTTGGATTTCGCGGTTCCACCAGCCGCCGGCGAAAACGTAGGGGCCGGTGAGTTTGTCGATGGTGCCGTGTTTGGGGCCCAAGATAAGCCAGCCGTCTTCATGCGAATGGTAAGAGCCGCCGGCGAGACCAACGGGTTTTGCCGCGACACGGCGGATCAACACTTTGGGAGTCGGGTGGTTCAATTGGTTCAAATCGTTCAAGCCGTTCAAAACGTTTTGGGGAAGCTTGATACGACTCAACGGCTCCCAAGCGAATCTCGCTTCAGGCAGATGGCCGTCGGTGAGCTTGGCGTAGACGACAGCGTCGTCGCCGAACTCGGCGCGTAGGCGCGCCAGCGCGCGGTTGGCGGCGTCGAGATCGCGCGCCGGTCTTTCGGCAAATAAGCGAAGCTGCTCGCTCGTCGCGGCGCAGGCGTCGGCGTGGAGTTCGATCTCAATCACGCCGGCGGCAAGCTGGAGCGACTCTAGGCGCAGACGGACTAAATCGAGAATCTGCACGGCATCGAGCGTCGGTACGGCTGGACGAAGCGACTCTTTGAACCAGTCGCCGTGATCGATCAACAAAGATAACCAGAGCGCGGTGAGCGCTTGCTGGCGCGCGGCCAGAGTCGTTAGCAACGGATGAAGTAATTGCTTGATCAGAAACAACAGCCGCGTGGTGTCATTTTCCGGCTCGTCGAGCAGATATTGTTGCCGCGCCGGCTCTTCGGGCACGCTCGGTTCGAACGGCGTCCAGAGATCGCCGGCGGCCATGCGGTAAAGCCGATGGGCTTCTTTGCCGAAGCGCTCGCGTAGTCCGCCCGGCGGCAGCGCGAGCAACGCACCGACGGTTTTGATACCGAGCTTGAACAGCGCATCGCGAAATTTTGGCTCGATGTTCAAACGATTGAGCGCCACGGCACGCGCCGCGCGCTCTTCTTCCACCGGATCACGAAAAATCGTAATCCCCTCTTTCGCTTTGGCGACGGCATAGCTACCGAAGCGCGTGAAACCGACGGCGAGATTGGGCACGAAGCCTTGGGCGCGCAAATCTTTATCGATAGCGCCGGCCCATTGGCGCGGCGAAGCATAAAGATGTTGTAAGCCAGAACCGTTGAGCCAGAAAACACCGGGCTCTTGTGCCGACGGTTCGACTTCGGGAGTAAAGCACAGCAGACGTTGGGTTAAATCGGCAATCGCTTTTTCACTCTCAGCCAAAGAAACTTCGCCGGCGCGCAGCGTGGAGGCGAGGGAAAACGCCGCGCCGTAGCGCAGGCCGGGCAGCACGCCAAACTCGCGGGCCGCTTCGTTGACCCAAAGAACTAAACCTTGCGGCTTGTCTTCGGCCACCACCGCCGCCGGATAACCGACCCAGTCAGGATGGCGCCGAAACAGCAATTGCAATGGCAAAGCCGGCAGCTCAACACAAGCCAGCCGGCCCGGCGTAGAGCTCTTCATAATTCCAAGTGGGACCGCGCCGTTTGTCTTTGAGCACGCGGAGAGCGCAGGCGAAACGGTTGTCTTCGACGCGTTTCTTTTCGGCATGGGCGCGCAGCGACACCAGCGAGCCGAGCGAAAATGTCCCGCTTTCTTTTTCGGTGAGACAAATGAGCGCCGTGTGATGGCGATGGGCCAGACCGGTCAAGCGCGTCTGCAACGGCATCGGAATATCGGCGGCGCCAAGATCGAGCACGACTATACCGAAGCCGCCAGAGCGCAAAAGTTTCTCGCCGGCGCGGGCGATATTCTCCGCGCGCGCTAGGCGAATGACGACCAGCGCAGCTAAATCTATACCGCCGCGGGCGACATCGGGCGGGTAAAAAAAACTGTCGGCCAAAGTCACCCA
>JAERMN010000438.1 GCA_016844625.1 Deltaproteobacteria bacterium | reverse complement strand
CCAAGATTCTCGTGCGAGTGCCATTGCCACAACGGGATCACGAAGCTGTCACCCTTCTGCCATTCTAAATACCCTGCACCGACCTTCGTGCGCCCTTGGCCTTTGAAGCAATGATAGAGCGCCGTGCTCGTGTGACGGTGCGTCTTGGTCGATTCTTTTGAATTGAACAGCTGAATCTCACACGACATCGTCGGATACGTGTAACCGCCGGTGGCCGGATTGATGTAGCGCAGCAGTGTGCCATCGTACGGGTCGCGATCGGCCGGGCCCATCGCCTTGAGCGCTCTGTAGGTGTCCTTGAAGGAATAGCGAAACGGCACACCGCGGCGAAAACTCTCTTCCTGCCTTGGCGCGCGCGCGAAACCCATGCGGCTGAGCGACTCGCCGGTCTGCCGGGTGATTTCCTGTTCGGGCTTCTCCGAATCTTCGAAGAACAAAACGTTGAGTGACTGGATTAGCGGCCCGTCCAGACCGTCAAGCCAGATGATCGGATCTTCCGACTCGTTGTGATGATCATGCCAAGTCCAGTTTGGCGTCAGAATCAGATCGCCTTCTTCCATGAAGAATTTCTCACCGTCCACCGCTGTGTACGCGCCCTTGCCTTGCACGACGAAGCGGATCGCCGCCATGTTGTGCCGGTGCGCTTTGGCGACTTCGCCGGGATTGACGATGGAAAAGGTAAATTGCAGCGTGTGAGATGTGGATTTGATTGGCAGATGTGGACTGACCAGACGAATCGCCCGCCGCTCCGCCTGATCGATGCCAATGGTCTCGCTCGCTTTGAGCAAACCATCGAGCAGCGGCTCCCACTTCCACAAATACGGCGCTTCCGAAGAATGCGACGGCACGCGCGTGCGCCAGAATCCCGACAGTTGATTCTTCTCTAACTGGCTATCGAGTTCCTCAAGTTTCACCGCTGCGCCCCCCACATACTTACTTACCGGCTAAATATCCAACAGAATGACTCGTACAGTTTCCTGCGCCAACACTGGTGCGAAAGAAAATCCGAAATCCGAATATCGAAAGCGGCCCCGCGGACCGCAATAAACCCAAACCATTAAATCCCAAATACGAAAATTCGAAACGGACCCGTTTGAACCATTTTGATTTTTGATCATTTGAGATGGTTTCGGATTTCGAGTTTCGAATTTGTAATTTTGTTGCTGCTGAGCGCGCTCCGGTATTCGCACGAGTCATCTTTTCCCCGATTAGGTTTGGCTAAAACTACGCCGCTTTCTCCATCGCCTGCGCTATGCCACCAAAGTAAGCGCGGTGGATGTCCATGGATTCTTTCGCGGTCGTGAGCACGTCTTGCTCTCGCCCCGGTGCGACGTATTTTTCCAGCACGTCAATGAACATGTCGGAGTGTTTCACGTCGGCCTTGCTGTGCGCCGTGAAGTTCGGCATCTGCGCGTCGGAGAAATTTAGATCCCGCTTCCAGTTCTTGTAGAGCCGGGTGCAATTACCACCGCCAAGATCGCCGAGCAAGCGATCGTCATTGGTCCACTCAGCGATGGTTGACGCCGCAATCGCTTCTTGCCAAGTGCGATTACGCGCGATCCACCACCATGCGTAGATCGCCGCCGTCGTCGTCGGCAGCGGCTCAGCGGCAAGAATATCCTCGACGCTCATCCCAACTTCCTTGCCTTGGCGAAAAATCAGATCCAAGTGGCCATGCTTAGAGTGCTCGTCTTCGATCAACTCTTCATATTCATGGGACATGATGCGCTGCTTGACGTCAAACTCGGGACAATTGGCCGCCACCTGGGGCCAAAAATCGCGCCGCTTACGGACATAGAGACTCAACTGCAAGAGATAAATCTGCGCCCGCCTCTGAGTCATCTTGACCGAGTAAAATTGCTCCATCTCCGGCGATTGAAACAAGTCGCGCACGCACTCGCCCAACATTTGCCGCCATTCCTGTGGTGTCATGATCGTTCCTCCGTTTTCAATCGATTGCTCGAACGAAGCACAAACCATCGATGTGTAGTTTGTAGGTCAGGGCAATCCATTTGAGTGGTCTTCTTGCGCTATGCTTTTGTAGACGTAATCAATCCGCCAATAATTTGTCAAGCAGAGCGAGCCGTTGCCGAAGCACGGCGATTGGCCACTGACGACGGCACGGTCATAGAACATTGGCAGTGACGTGAACTCGTTGGAAGCAGTTGGCGAGAACTATTGAATCTTGGCGGCTGTGCGTCGCGCACCGAGTCGCGCATTTGTCGTCTTACAACCCCGACGATTGTAAACGTCGCGAATCGAATGGTGGGGCGAGTTCTTCGACAAACCTATCGCGCGCGTCCTTGCGGTTTGTCAGGTGTCATTCCGCCTCGTCCATGATCGCCCGAAAGCCCTTTTCATCGCTCAGGTCGAAAATCTCGCGAAACTCCGCGTCCATCTCATGGCGCTGTCCATCGGGCACGGTCAACCAAGCCATGAACAACTCGTCGGGCTGCGTCTCCTTCAACGCCGAGAAATCCAGATCGCCGAACAGCTCGTGCGCGTTAAAATAGCGAGCAAGCAAAGCGTTCGGTATCTGCCGGGAAAAGTCTTTAGTCGTGAAATGTCGAGCCATGCATTCTCTCCTCGATTACCCCGGTGGAATCTCCTTGGATTATACGGAACGTTAGTAGTAATAGTAGGGGCTGTGGAAAAATTGAGAACGGCAACCGGCGTTGAAATTAGTCTTACCTGCTTGCTGGGCTTTTTCCCGACACTTTCTGGTGCAACAAGTTTATGTCGGTGGTTGGCAACGGTTCTGTCCACAGAAGCACAGGCTAACGAGAATTAACTAAACCCGATGGCCATCAAAAAATCCGACCTGTACTCCTCCCTCTGGGCCTCGTGCGATGAACTGCGCGGCGGCATGGATGCCAGCCAGTACAAGGACTATGTCCTCGTCTTGCTGTTCGTGAAATACGTCAGCGACCGTTACGCCGGCCAGCCTTATGCGCCCATCACCATTCCACCGGGCGCGAGCTTTGCCGACATGGTGGCGCTCAAGGGCAAGACCGACATAGGTGACCAGATCAACAAGAAGATCCTCGGCCCGCTCGCACAGGCAAACAATCTGTCCGACATGCCGGATTTCAACGATCCGAACAAGCTCGGCAGCGGCAACGAAATGGTCCAGCGCCTCACCAACCTCGTCGCCATCTTTGAGAATCCCGCCCTCGATTTCTCAAAGAACCGCGCCGATGGCGACGACCTGCTCGGCGACGCCTACGAGTATCTCATGCGCCACTTCGCCACGGAGAGCGGTAAGAGCAAGGGCCAGTTCTACACGCCCGCCGAAGTCAGCCGCGTCATCGCGCAGATTCTCGGCATCCGTAACGCCGAGACATCCAACGACACCACCGTCGATGACCCCACTTGCGGCTCTGGATCGCTGCTCCTGAAAATTGGTGACGAAGCCCGCCATGGCAAAGACGTGAAAGTCACCCTTTACGGGCAGGAAAAGGATTCCTCCACCGCCGGCCTCGCCCGCATGAACATGATCCTGCATGATTACGCCACGGCAGAGATCAAGCAGGGCAACACCCTGGCCAACCCGCTCTTTACCGAGGGTGACGCGCTCAAGACCTTCGATTACGTGGTTGCCAATCCACCCTTTAGTGACAAACGCTGGAGCACCGGCCTCGATGCCGAGCACGATCCGTGGCAGCGCTTCCAGCACTATGGCGTCCCACCTGGCAAGCAGGGCGACTACGCATATCTGCTGCATATCCTCCGGTCTATGAAACCGGCGGGCAAGGGCGCGATCATCATGCC
>JAERMN010000437.1 GCA_016844625.1 Deltaproteobacteria bacterium | reverse complement strand
ACCGGGTCAGCCATGCCTTGTTCTCGTCTCGGTGTTAATCCACGCATACTAACGAACCCTCCCTGCAATCATCTTCATGCTGCAACCCATGCTCACATCCCGATGAACTACGCCTCAGTAGACGCCGGGGTATCGAAAGACCCGCGTGCGAATATTTCCGACTGTCGTCACCCCCGAATGTTTTTATCGGGGGTCCACATCCGGATTCGCCTGGATTCCCGCTTAATACATGCGGGAATGACGGAGTTCGGATTGGCGATTCATTTGACGCAGCAAGCTGCAGGGAACGAACCCTTAGGGATTCAACCGACCTAATCCTCCGTCCACTCATCGTCGTAGAACTCATGTGGGTTGAAGTCGAGCACCAATCCGCGGCGCTGCTGTAAAAGTTTTTCATAGATCAGCCCGCCGATGGCCGCGGCGCCGATGCCCCAAAACGCGCAGTTCTTGAAATAGGTGATTTGCGACGCGTCGGTCCGTGCGTTTTTTTCACCGCGGATGACCTCTCCGGCATCGACGATCTTGCGCGCGATGTTGGGACGGTCGAGCGAGGCTTCCCAAAATACCGCGGTCTTATCCAGTTCTTCCTGTCCCCAAACATTGGTCATCAAAATATCGGCTCGCTCCAGAGTCCTTTCGTCGATCTCACGGCGCATTTGAATGACGTGGCCGCGCTTTTTCAAGCCGATATTGCTCGAAACGATCGAGGTCACATGCTGGCCGGGAACCAGCCAATCGCCGTCGAAGACGGGAACATTCGAATTGGTCGCGCACACAATCACGTCAGCACCGTCGATAACCTCGGCGGCGGATTCGGCCGCGACGACTTCGATGCCCAAAACCACGCTCATTTCCGCGGCGAATTTTTCTCGGGTCGCACGGGTCGGGCTGAAGACCCGCACCTTATCGATCGATTTTCGAATACAGGTGAGCGCCAGGAGGTGCAGCTTGGCTTGGTCTCCGGCGCCGAAAACTCCAGCAACGCGACAGTTTTTGCGCGCGAGCAGATCGGTGCCGACCATCGAGGCACAGGCCGTCGGCATCGCCACCACGCTGTTTGCGTCCGGCAGCTCTTTGGGATGCATTTCGCCGACAAGAATAAGCTTCAAAGCCGCCGTGTCGCTATCGTAAAGCACCAGAACCGGGCGGCCGCGGCGCGGATATTTTTGTTTGTCGCCGAAAATGCGCACAAGCTCCGCGTGCGCCATGATGCCCGTCGTGCCGTAAGCCGGCGCTGCGCCCTGGTGTAATGTAATGCGCACGTTCTTCGGCGTGTGCGTGCGCCGCCGCAGCTCCGCCAGCAGCGGATCCTTCGCCCAATTACGAAACGCATCGATCATCGCGTCGACCGCTTCCGCCATGCTGAGAATGCCGCGGTGATCGTCCGGTTTTGCTAAAATCGCCACTGGCGCCGCCATCGTTCCTCTCACGTCACCGACAATCCGCGCGACGCAAGCCAACCTCTCGTCCGGCGCCGCATTCATCATTTCCAGGGTCAATTCCTCGTTCTCATTCTTTTCGCTCAAGTGTTCTTTGCCGGACAGGATCTTCACCCGGTCCGTGCCGCATATCGCCTCGGTGCAATCGTGGCGCAGCTGCAAGCCGTTCTGGATTGCCGCAACCAGGACCGTCGTGCCCGCCGCGACTTCGAATGACTGTCCCGCGGGCTTAAAAGTTACTTTGGGCATAGATCAGGCCGCCATGCTTCATTGATCATCCACTCGGGGGTCTCGTTGGCGCCGATGATGCCGACTTTTTCCTTGCCTCGCAGCCAGTCGAGCCTGAGATCGTCCACCTTCTCGATCTTGTGCACATGGGCATTGAAAGCGCGCGCGACTTCGACCATGCGGGTCGTCATCCCTTCGGTCCAGCCGAAAACAATGATCGCGTCGACTTGTTTAGCCAGCTTTTCCACTTCGGGAAGGCGCTGCAGCGAGTCGATGCAGGCGGTGTTGCGAATCTGCACGTTGGCGAAGCGTTCGAGGATGCGCGCGATAATTTTCTTGTAAGTTTCCAGCCAGAAGGTTGTCTGCACGATCACGCCGATGGGCTCGAAGCGAGTCAGACGAATCGATTCGACTTCTTCCTCGCGCTCGACGATAAAGACTTCTTTCCCCTTCGCTTGCGCAATTCCTTTAAGCCTCGGGATACCGTGATGCGTGCGACTGCTGAGAACCACCAGGTGACAGCCAGCGTTCAGCAGTTCGATCTCCGCCTCTTCCTGCTGGGTGACAAAAGGACAGGTCGCGTCGGCCAGCAGTGTGAGGCCTTTTTCGCGCGCCTTTTCTCGCACCTCGGGCGGCGCCCCGCGCACGCCGTAAATCAGTTTTTCACCGGCGTCGATCGATTCCATATCGCTGGTGGAGCGAATCCCCTGTTCCCCCAGTCCTTCCTTTTTGAACGCAATGAAATCAAGGTCGGGTCTGAGCGACCAGACTGCGAGACCGTCGCCGTGCTTCGCGACCATCTTCTGGTGCACCGCGCCGGCGCGATGAACACCTACGCATAGCCCGCTCGGAGGGATTCCTTTGACGTTACTCAAGTCGCCTTTCAGAATTTGCATGAGTATTTCTCCTCGTACGGTGTCGCCTCGTTGTCATTTCGAGAGGTCGCTGCGCGGCGTGCCGCGCCAACTCGATCAATAGCAGCCTGGCTTTTCAGGGTTACGCTTCCCCTTCGCAAATCGATCAGCCTGACGGTCTAGCGCGGCAGCACGTCGAAGGCCGCGGCCATGCGAATCGCGTAGTTGTGGTACGCGATCGCGGTGGCGATTAAAAGGACGTCCTTATCGCAAAAGCCCGCCGCGCGCAGCTCGTCAACATCTCGTTTTCGCACGGACGCTTCGTCGACCGTCCCCTTCTCGGTATAAGTCAGCGCCGCCTTCTCCGAATCCGTGAGCGCGAGCGCGCGCCAATCGCTCGCCGCCCGGGCGGCGAATGAGGGATCCAGTGGCCCGCGCAAGTCTTCGACGAAACGCTCGCAACGCAAACAACCGGCAACCACGACTCCGACCAAACTGTATAGCCTCGGCGTCAATTGTTCGACAAGCAGGCGGCGCATGGCCGTGTCCGCTTCCAGCGCGCCGGGCGCGGCCGCGAGCAGATCTTCAATCCTCTTTCCCGAGACCACGCGCAACCGGCTCATCGGTCATCCTCGTAGAGCGAAGTCTTAAGCTGTTCGCGCGTCACGCCGAAGGCTTTTAAAATTTCTTCGGGAAAGTCGAACTTCTCCTCCTCGACGCCGAGCAGATCGGCGATCCGATCCACCCAGTTTCTATAGCCGGCGCCCAGACCGATGGAAAGAATTTGTTCGCCGCTAAAACCCGCCTCGCGCAGCGACTCCATATCGGCGTCAGTGATTTGGCTCGGCGTCAGCGTAAATTTTTCGGTAAACGCCAGCATGGTTTTCTCTTGCTCGTCCAAGTCCGCCTCGCGCCAGTTGGAAATCACCTTGGCGACTTCCTCCACCGCCATCTTGCCGTCGACACGGAGAAACTCGCCGTGACCGATGCCTCAAAACCGGCAGCCGCTCAGCGCGGCGACCTGGGTGGCGATCAACTCTTCCTTACGCCGGCCCAAGCCGGAATGGCCGGGACGATAAATACCCTTGTCGAAACCGACTCGGGCTTCGAGCAGCGCCGGACAGAGGCTAAAAATTCTCACGATGGGCGGCAGCTTATCGCCGCGCCGCTCGCGCACCGACGGGCTTAGCCGCGCCAGAGTGCGCTCGTACACTTCCTTAAGCTCGCCGCTCGCTTCACTCTCGTGAATGACTTTGATGAATGCCATGATTCCTTCCTTAACGTACCTTCCAGGGATCGGACGGCATCGCGACACCGCGCTCCTTCGCAATTTCTGCCGCACGCGCCGTACCGGCGCGGGCGCGCTGGAGCTGCCAATCGGCGACTTCCAGGCCGAGCCCATCGACCACGCGCACGCGAAAATTAAAATACGCGCAGACATGCACGATATCGAGGATGTCGCGATCGGTCCAGCCGACGTCGCGCAAATTCTGCGCGTCCGCTTCGCGCATGTTGCTCGGCGTCAGCGTGAGCTTTTCAGCAAATTCCAACATGGCGTATTCGGCTTCGCTCAGCGCCATCTGGCGCCAATCGTCTTTGACCTGCTCCACCGCTAAATCGTCGCCGCCTTCCTGACGCAGAAACTCTGCGTGGGCGACGGTTCAGAAGCGGCAATGCAGCGTCGCCGATGTCACCGTGGCGATCATCTCGCGCTGCGCCGTGGTCAGGCGCGACTCGCCGCGCATGATCTCCCACATCAGCTCGGCGGTGTGCCACATCGCCTTGGGATTGAGGCTGTGCAGCATCGGCGGGCTCACGGGCGGGCCGCCCGATCCTGCGTCGCGATCCTGATTGATCTTCTCGCCCTGGCGCTGCGCTTTGATCTTCCGATAGACTTCCTTGAGCTCGCCTTCGGCCTCATGCTCGGGTATTATTTTAATCCAAGGCATTGGTGTGAATCTCCTTCTTTAGCGTTGCACCCGCAGCTTTGCCGCCTGAGTCTCTATCAGCCAATTATCCTGAACTGCCGCCCCGTCCGAAGAGCATGGCGCGACCTTAAAAAAACCAAAAATAACTTCAGATAACCAACTTGCTAGTGCTTCGACGTACTGCCCGGCGTCGTCACCGTAATATGCGACAACGGCGAATCCGCCGACGCGCCGTGCCAATGCTTTTCGCCGGCTCGAATATGGACGATATCGCCGACGGCGATCTCGCGTTGCTCGGTTTCCGTCGCGGCAAAACCCTTGCCCGCCGTGACGACGAGGATCTGATCGCAGTCGTGCACATGCCAGCCGGTGGTCGCGCCGACGCGGAAGTTCACCACGTTGCAGCGAAAATTGTCTGACTGCCCATCGCCGATAACCGCCTGCCGCGTCCGGCTCACCGCACCGCCGGTCCATCCAGCAATTGCCGTCGCCGTGTCCATGGGCGTTTCCTTGAGTTCGTTGATTTTGAGTACACGCATGTTCAACCTCCTTAAGATTCGGAACGATTTAACCGCAAAGCTTGTCCTGAGCGGATGCGAAGGAACTGGGGTCTCGCAAAGGGCGCAAAGTTTTCGACATTGCCTCCCGTCTACACTGCTCACACCGAGCTGGTCAAGCCCGTGGCTCGGTCGAGAGTCGTGTTCGTGATCGTAAAATACCCGATTGTCGCTGTTGACACCGCGACCTGCCCACGGCTATATCACTCGCGGAGATCAATCATGCTATTCGTCCTATCCGTCCTATCCGCCTTATTCTTGAGCGCCTTCATCACGCCGGAAATCTTCGCCGCCGAGAAGATCCGCATGTCGGTCTCCGGCAGTTACAACATGATCTTTCTCGCCGCCGGCGTGGCGCAACACAGGGGCTTCTTCAAAGACGAAGGATTGGACGCCGATATCGTCGTCATGACCGCACCCGCTTCAATTGCCGCGCTGTCCAATGGCGACATCGACTACACGCTGCTCACC
>JAERMN010000436.1 GCA_016844625.1 Deltaproteobacteria bacterium | reverse complement strand
TTCTTACTGGTTTTCTCCGGGCCCATAGCTCAGTTGGTTAGAGCCACCGGCTCATAACCGGTTGGTCCCTGGTTCGAGTCCAGGTGGGCCCACCAATTTTTCCCTGCCCGTCCCCCTACTTGCTCCCGCCGTGCTTTTTTGCTCTCAAGGGTTGCACTAAAGGTTTCACCTTTCGCGCCCATTCTGCCCACCCCGTTGGTCGACGGTGATGATTGAATCGGGGTGATGACATCCTGCGGTCGGAATATCGCCTACCTATTGAATCTGCAGGACGAGGCACTTCGCGCTGCCGCCGGCCTTGAGAAACTCGCTGAGCGGCGTTTCAAAGACGCTGAAGCCGAGGGCTTCAAGTTGTTGGCGAACCTTTGGGCAGCCGTCATTGAGGACGATGGAGTCTGCGGCGACGATTGCGTTGCAAACGAATCTTGCGGCCTCTTCACTGGTGACAGCAATGAGTTGGCTAAAGTTGTCCGCCAAGACTTTGCGCCCGTAGGAATCGAAGGCGGCAGGATAGAACAACGCCTGTCCTGCCCGCAGTGGACAGAAGCAAGTATCGAGGTGATAGAACCAGTCACTGGTCAATTCGAGCGAAAGTATTTCCTGGTCGATAATTTCGGCCACTTTATTGTGCGCGACGATATCCGATCGCATGTGATAGCCGGCGAACCAGGAGTCGCCGCATTTCAACAGATCTCCTTCGCCTTCAAAATACATTTCAGGCGGCAGCCGGATGATGGTGAATCCCCGGCGGTGAAACCACTGTGCGAAGTAAGCGGCCTCGCCGCGCCTGACTTGATGGCGAAAATTGCTGACGATGAATTTGTCGTTCCAGGCCAGGCCGGCATTGGCGGTAAACACCATATCGGGGAGTCCTGGCTGGGGCTCAATCACGTCAATAGCGACGGCCAATTGTTCTTCCAGCAGCCTGCGTAACCCATCCCATTGCGCGCGCGCCTGCTCGGGGTCGCTCTGGCGACTGCGGCTCATCCATGGATTAATTTCGTACTCGATACCGTAGTAGGTGGGCGGACAGAGGAGAAGCTTCATGGCAGTCGGCTCCGGGCGCTAGGCGCGGTCAGGCGGCTGGCGGTCCCAAATCTAGACGCTGACAAAGCTCTCTCAAAAAGGGCTCCACATCGGTCACTAAACCCATCGCCTGGAAGGTGCCGCGATCGGTGAGCTTGGTAACCACTGCCGGGTTGATATCCACGCAGACGGTCTTAACGGTGGCCGGGAGCAGGTTGCCGGTGGCGATCGCATGCAGTGTCGTGGCCATCATCAGCGCCAGACTGACGCCGCGCGCTTTCTCGCGCATCAGCTCTTGAGCGCGGAGCGTATCGGTAATGACGTCGGGAAGCGGTCCGTCATCGCGAATCGACCCGGCCAGGACAAAGTCAACGCCTCTTTTGATGCAGCTGTAGAATATCCCGCTTTGGATCAGGCCGCTTTCGACAGCGTCTTTGATGCTGCCCGCTCGTCTGATGGCATTGATCGCCCACAGATGGTGTTCGTGCCCTTCGCTGGCGCGAATGTTTTTGTCGAGATAGACCCCGAGCGACGTGCCGTAGAGCGCGTTTTCAATATCGTGTACGGCCAGGCCGTTACCCGCGAAAATGACTTGGACATAGCCGGCTTCGATGAGCCTGACGAGATGGCGCGCGCCCCCCGTATGGACGAGCCCGGGGCCGGCGACAATTAGAATGCGGCCAGCCTGCGAGCGAACTATTTTCATCGCGTCGGCGATTTCCTGAATGAGAAAACCCTTGGGCTGCTCGGTGGACACGGCGCTCGACATAAACTCGAATCCGGCGCGTGGAATTTGCCGTTCGACCGGTTGAATTTTTAGCCCGTGATGACCGACGACGACCAGATCACCCTTCCTGACCCGGTGAATCGGCATACATTCGGCGCGCAGCGCCTCTCCATCGAATCGGATACCGCAGTCCATCTCGCATCGTTCCACCTCGACCCAACGGCCATCGATACTGATCCAGGTTAGTAAGTTGGTGGTTGCGTAAAATCGATCCGGGAAGACGCCGTCGGCAGGAGCCGGTTCAAGTTGTGCGGATAACTGCGCATCGCTCGTGGGGATCGCCCCATGTTCCTTAAGCTTGGCCAATACACGATCGAGCAGCAATGGCGTCGGCGCATCGATCTGAACCCGCGCATAGCTGCGATCCGCTCGGCGCTGACCGATCTTGATTTCAAGTATCTCGAACTCCGCGCCGAGGTTGGTAATGATATCCAAGACCTTGGGAAGGATCAGGGAGTCGATGATATGACCGGAAATCTCAACAATGCTCCGCGCCATGGAGATGTCTCCTTCAAGTCAATTCTAACGTTTTAAATTTTTCAGACAAGGATTTTCTTCGAGCAGTGAGTTTCGTGATTTGAAACCGTCAAGCGCAATCCGGCGTCTCGGTGCCATTGCAGGCCGTTCCGGGCAGGGCCGGGGCTTGCCCGCCTTTGAGGCCGCTTAGGATCGTAAGAATGGGTGACCCCAATTCAGTTGCAGTGGCGCAGTACTTGGGGCGCGATCAGGCGAATGTGAGCACGATGCTATCGCGGTGGTCGGCGCGGCAGACGGGGAGAAGTTGATAGATTGTAATGATTGTTATGTCTGACCCCGATTCCCCCGATTCAGTTTAACTGGAGAACCGAAGAGATTTTCCAAGATATCGACCGCGACGGTTTGAACGGGCCAGGTCCTTCAGATCAAATTCCACAGGTCTTTGATTTTTCGCTGCAGCGTGCGCTCGCACTCGGCTTCTCGGCCATCCGTATAAACCTGACTTGCCGATAAGCGGAAGATCAGCACTCGGGCGCCTTTCCCGAGCCGTATGATGAAGGTGTTCGAATCGTCTTCGAAGATCACATCGACGTCGATTGCCGGATCGACGCTGCGCGCAATGTTTTGGGCCCACACGGCAAGTTCAGGGGACGCGCGTTCTCCCCTTTTGTCACTCAGCATTGGAATGGGACAGGCGGATTATTTCTTCTTATAGAGGCCGTCAGTGAAGCCGCTTTGATCGAGCTCACGGATAAAACTCATATCGACGAATTGCTCTGGCTTCACCGTCTTCGCTCTGGGATCTCTTTCGGCGAGATCTTCTATGACGGTTTTGAGGCCCTCTAGGCTCGGATATTGTTTCTTCGGGTAGAGCGTTTCGTGCATGACGTTTTCCCAGCTCTTTTCGAGAATCTCGCGTTCGAGGCCGCTGCCCATATATTTCCCGAGAGCGCGAATGGTCGCTTCCTTGTCGGTCCACATTCTGTGTACCGCTTCGACATGAGCTCTGACGTAGCGCCGTACGATGTCGTTGTGTTCGCGAATAAACTTCTTGGTGGTTGCCGCGCCGGTGTGTTGAAACACCAGACCCATCTGCGCGACGTCGGCGATGACCGCCATGCCGCGTTTCTCAGCGATGAAGCTCGACGGCGGGTTGATCACCGCGGCGGTTACCCTGCCGGTCTGCAAAGCGCCCAAGCGCTCGGGTCCGCTGCCAACCTGAATCAGGGTGACATCCTTGCCAACGCTCAGTCCAACTTTCTTCAAGGCGAAACGGGCGATCGAATCGGTTGCGGAACCGAACCGGCTCCCCCCGGCCACGAAGACCGCGTCGGAACCGCCGAGACCGCTACTCACCAGGCCCGGCCCCGAAACTTGCGTGATCGGCACATCGCCCGACACCAGAGCAAGTATCGCGGTTGACCCGCCGGTAAAAAAGATCAGCTGGACATCGAGACCATACTTGGCAAAGATTCCCGCGTCCTTAGCGACCCAAGCCGGTAGTTGATCGGCGCTGATGGCGCTGTAGCCGACGTTGAGCCGGGCCAGTTGCGCCGAAGCGAATGACCCGAACGACGTGTGCAATAAGAAGAGTGAAGCTAAAATGGGGAGTGTTTTTTTTACCAACATTGACGCGCACCTCATAGCCGAGAATGTCTACGCGGAAAGACTACAGGACGGAATCAGTCGAAGCAAGAAAGCCCTGGCGATCAGCAAGGGCTTTCTTGAAGACGAATGATGAAGGCAACCGTTGGTTTATGACTGTGTTGCTTCAGTTTCCGGTGACGTGGGTTCAACTGCTTTTCCGTGGAGCGCGGAAGCCACGGTGACAAACATTACAGGCATCCCCCAAGGCTTTCAACTTCACATCGACCTCCGTCTCATCCTTGGCCTTAGCCGCATCAGCTAAAGCTTGGGCCGCTTTGTTTACTATGCCAGGAAGCTTACTAAACTCATCCCATTTTTCCCATATTTCAGCCTTGGCCCGGGACTTTTCTGAGATACTGCCCTTGGGAAATAACGCAACAAGCTGATCCATATTCTCCATGATTCCCTTGACCTTAACTTGGATTTCGGGGAAGTCTTTTTTACCGCCTTGACCAAAGCCTTTACAACAGTGTCGTTGTTGTTCTCCATAATGAGACGTCTCTTTAAAATTTCCTGATCTTGGGCAAAAACGTCGGAAACGAGAAGTTGGGACAAGAGACAGAGAATACCGATACGAAAAAAATTTAGTGTATGCATACGGGCCTTTCCTGTTTTCATTATTACAACTTTTCCTCTCTGGTTTGCGTCGTTTTGTGTTCCATGCTTTGGCTTTGACACACCGAAGCCGGTTGGCTTGAGCGCCAATTAAAAACTTAACGAAATTCTTCGACCACTGGCTTTGGCGCGCGGAAGTCGTTGTGACAGGCTTTACAGGCCTCTCCCAGGGCT
>JAERMN010000059.1 GCA_016844625.1 Deltaproteobacteria bacterium | reverse complement strand
ACTTCGACGCTGTCCATAACTGGCCTGTTACTTATCATGGGAAATTCTTGTTCGTAATAGCGAAATTTAACTTCTGACTCAAAAGAGGGGCCAGTGGACCCAGGCTACGAAAAGTTTCTGCTCAGCAACCCAGCGCCAAACGGACGCAGATGGAAAATGATCCGTCGGGACGCTGCGATTGCTATCGTCGAGTGAAAGCGATTTTATGACTGGGTAGCTGGCGAATGTCGGTGGCGGGTTTCAATTTGTTGGGTGACAGAAGAGTTTGGCCGCAACGGTCGCAAAAAGGTTTTCGCAGTGTGGTGGCGATGTAAGTACGATTTAGACGGACGGACGGTTGATGCGGGGCAATTGTCCGGTCAATTGCAATTGAGTTTTCACTGAATCGTGAATGCGTTGTGCCAACGCCAAAAAATTAGCATCAAACGTGCAGACTATGATTCCAGCGTGCTGGGGGAGTCTCCGAATGAAGGCGGATGAAATGCCGCCTGTTGAGTGTTACCAAGATTCGGCTTTCCGTGGTGGCAAACGATAGAACGTCTGAATCCGGGATCGCTTGTCTAGCTTTGCCGCTTTCCATTGTAGTTAAAACGTCATGGCCCAACTGTCGCAGTGACCCCACTGCCGGCAACGGAAAATTCTCATTGGCGTAAAATCGGGCCATACACTACGCCGTTTCGTTCGCGATTATTTGACTTTCCATTTCCTCTTGGTGCGCACGCGCGTAGGCCCAGGCATTGGCGAGGTCTTCGGCGCGCAGGGTCGGATAGCTTCGCAGCAGTTCGGCTTCACTCGTTCCCAGCCGTTTTGCCTGAACGAGCAACCATACCGGGATGCGTGTGCGCACGATACAAGGTTCGCCGCCGCAAACGCCAGGGCTGCTATCGATGCCGGGAAAGGCTTCCGCGATATCGCGCGCGACCCATTGAAGCAACTGCGCTTTTTCCGCGCGAGTCAGCGTGGTGAGGAGATGTTCAATTTGCTGTAGAGCATGCATACTCACTCCGGATTTGTAACGTGAATCAAGTATACCACGGTTGATTCGATCTGGTAGAGCTATCGGAAGTTCGGGTAGTGGTTCAATTTGACAAATATCATGTAGGGGCGACCCTGTGTGGTCGCCCGTCCGAAAGGGCGGACACATAGGTCCGCCCCTACAGAGACGTGTCGTTGAATCCAATTTGAACCACTACCAAAGTTCGATGGTCGTCGAAGCCGAGGCACCGTTGATCGCATTCGCTATTGCTTGTGCCCGCCGATGAAGTCGAGTACGGCGCGATTGAAGAGTTCGGGCTGCTCCCAGTACACCGAGTGCCCGGACTCGGGTATCACCACCAGTCGACTGTTGGGGATTTCGGCCGCAATTATCCGCGAGATCGACGGCGGCGTATATAGGTCCGCCGAGCCGGCAATCAGCAGCGTCGGCAGCTTAAGCTCCTTGAGCCTCGCCTGTTTGATTTCATTTCTAAGCGTCTGCTGAGATCGAGGCCCGATCAGCGCTTTGTGTTCAAGCTCGATCCATGCTTTAACGCCTTCGGGATTGGCCGCGCGGTATGATGGACCAATCTCGCGAAACTCGGCCGGCAATTGCTCAAAGCCTTTTGGGCGAATGAACGCGGCGGCCTTGGCGATCTCGCCGTCGCGCACGCCGAAGGAATTGCTGGAAATGGTCAGGCTCAGGAGCCGGTCCTGGTAGGAGAACGCGAAGTCAGACGCGATACTGCCGCCGGCTGCCGACGCCAGCACATGAAATCGTCCAAGTCCCAAAAAGTCTGCGAGGTGACGCAAGTCTTCGGAACCGACACCGGGATTGTTTGGATCGTAGGGCGCGGAGTTGTAGTAGCCGCGCCGCGAATAGGCGATAACGCGGTAGCCGGCCTTGGCGAACACCGGCTGCTGGTAGCTCCAGATCAATGCGCTGCCGGTCGAAGGATGCAGAAGCACGATCGGCACGCCGTTTCCGCCGGTGTCCCAATACCAGAGACGGGTGTCGGGAATCTGCGCCACGCTGTCTTTGGCCGGAACCTGCACAGGGATTGGGATGGGCCGCATCGGATTGGCGACGGTTTGGCTGTATGCCGTCTCGATAGGGCCGGTGGTGAGCGCTGCCAAACTGGCAGCGAGCCCGATGGTTCGGAGGATCGCGACCGCTCGCCGGGCGCACTTGAAGGAATCACTTTTGCTCATTTTCCCTCCGTTTGGATTTGATGATCGATTATTCTGCGACCAGCGTGATGTTGACCAATCATTGGTGCGCGTCGGTGACCTCCCCGTGATCAGCGGTGCGAGCGATGGCGACTGCGAGAGCAGGTCCTTCACCGAAGGGGTCGCTTTGCCTTGGGTCGCGGCATGGACTTCCCACTGCTGAATGTTGCCGTTGCAGACGATGCGGCTGCGTCCCTCGGCCACGGCACCGGTGCGGCGCTGGGTCACGGTTACTCGGAGAAAAGCCCGCTCGCCGCGCGTGCAAGTAATCGGCCCCGACGCTATGACGAGACGACCGTGGTCGGCGATGATGGCGACAGGGTCGATGGTGTTTGATGCAGTCCTTGCGAAAGCCCACGGTGCGACGAACAGGCCCGCCAGCGTAATAACAACGGCAGTCGATGCGAGGCGGCGCCGATGGTTTTTGACTTGGTGAACAAGCAGGGTCAACGCTCTTAGATATCGATGGCGAAGCCGCGCGCCGCTTTGAGTTGTCGGAAGCGATTTCTAATCCATAACATTGTCCTCCTTAAAATTGTCACCACGCATGCTAATTAACGTGGTAGGGCTTATATCGAAAACGTCTGGGAATAGTCAAGCTGGGGAGTCGCGGGGGCGGGGTCGATTTTGTGGTCAGCTTTTCTTGTAAAGCCCGTCGATGAACCCATTATCGTCAAACTCTTTAGATGCTCGACATGTCGGCGAAGTCTTCGGCTTGGCGTTTGCGCCATCTTTCTGATCACTCTTGTTGATCGTAGAAAGGTTGTGCTAACTTGCGCTAGTTTAATGTTCGACGGAAGTGAATGCTCGAGGGATGGAGGTACTAAATTTGCTGACGCGAGGTAGCCGTATTTTCTACGGAACGATTATTTTCTATTTGGTTTTAACCTCGTGCTCGTTGCGCGTGAGTATTCCCACCGTTTCAGATGACTCAGTCGAACTACTGGTGAGAAATGAGGCGGCGCAGATTGTCGCCGCCAGCGAAGACAAGGAGCGGGTTTCGGATTATCAAATCTTTCTCTCCGATTTCCCCCGGAAAGACATTCTGGGAATGAGCATCGGAAACCGCCGCATATATATCAGTCACGAGCTGGCGAAGCTTGCCTCCAGACGTTCTTTTCACCTTTGGTTGCTGCGGCAAACCTTGGCTCACGAAATTGCCCATGAGACCGCCGGTCATGCCAAGGAAACCGGGTCCAACTCTCTTAATCGCAGCACATTAGGGGGCGGTGTATCGAGCGTCGACGTGGGGCTGCCGTGGATTGTGAGATTTCGTAACTACTCCACGGACAAAGAACTGGAGGCGGACTTAAAAGGCTTGGGGTATTGGGAAAAGCTCGGCTGGGATTGCCGTAACTGGGTGCGGATTCTGCAAAACTTCGAGAGGCAAAACTATTCGGGCGATGTTTTCCATCCGACGAACAAACGGTTGCAGCAAGCCCAGAGGGTCTGTCTTACCGAAGCGAAGAATGGGGTGATCTGATTTCTAGGTTTCGACTTTCTTAATGTCTCTAGGCTCGATGACGCGCAGGCGGATAAGACAGACCAATTGCGACTAACGGTGTCGCCGCAAGCGTGATTGTCATTTTGCAACTGAAATCCAGGGAGACGATACCTCATTCTGATGCTGATTGGGAATTGATTCTTAGCGTTTCTTCTACAACCCGTCGATAAAGCTGCTAGCGGCGAATTCTTTGATGATAAAGCGTAGCCTCGCTCTCCTCTTTTCGAGCTTGGGAATACTTTTTACAAGGATGAGATTATTTGCCGGGAGGTTCACACCGATAACGAGTGCGATTTCAGTTTTGTGACTAGTTCAGCTTGTTCTTACCGGGTTCGAGCACGCGGTCAATGCGTGCTTCTGCCGCAGGTTTGCTTTCGCCCATCACTTCCGAGATCTCGCATATCAGCAGCTTTCTGGCGCGATACAGGGTCTCTCGTTCGTGGGCTGCTAGGTTCTTGGTGGTGCTCAACTGAGTCAGTGACTCGACCATCTGGGCCAGTTCGAAAATGGATCCAGAGCTGAATAGTTTTAGACTGTCTAACTCGCGCTGGCGCCAGTTTTTGGCTGTTCCAGGATCTTTAGTTACTCCGGCGCGGGTCTTGAGGTGACCTAGCAGCTTGGGAATCTCAGACCGGTCCAGCAGTGCCCGCGTGTTTAGATCGCGGAACTTATTGACCGGCACGAACAATTCGGCCCTGCTATCATCCAATAGGGCTAATCGGTAAAAGCTCTCCGACATTCCACAAACCACTTTCTTGACGACCGCACCAATAAGGCAGGGGCCCCGACCCGGATAAACAACTTTATCGCCAACAGTCAACGTCATTCGAATCTCCATTTCTGCTGGATCTTGGGGGAAGCGAATCTTTCCAGCTCGTTGGTCCTAATATTTACAGATGCCAGACTAAAATCCGTCGAAGTCGGATTTTACATGTTCACTTAAACGCCACCCGGCAAGTTGAACTCAAGCTCGTTGAGTGCTTGCGGGGTCATCGGAGAGGCGTGTCAAATACTAAGGCGAGAAGCAGGAGAAGGTAGCTACGAACTTCGGTGTGGACTAACTATACCACCTCTGATTGCAATAAGATATGGCTTGCGACTCTGTGTCTCTGTGGTGGAAAAAATCCGGAAATTCGGAGACACGATACTTATCTGACGCTGATTCAGAATTGTTTCTTTCTTGCTGAAATCCTTTTGCGTCTTGTAAACGTGGATACCCTCCAACAGCGCGCGGGTACATTTGCGCACAGTCTCTCGCTTGTCCTTGATGAACCAAACCCGCGCGGCCACCGGTGTGGTGGGATAGGCAGCGCCGAAATCCTCAGGCTCGGCGATGATATTCATATTGAACTTGCGCGCTAGGTTGGTCACCGGCGGCTGGGCTACCATGCCGTGCGCCGGTTGCGATTGAATCGTTGCAAGGCGGGTCGGTTGACCGCCGGGAATCTGCCGCACGGCAACGGCTATATCGGGACGCAAACCCCACTTGAGCAAAATCTTGCGTGTCGCATAGTCGGAGTTGGGGCCGAAGCGGCTGACGGTATGTTTTTTGCCCCGGAAGTCTTCCGGCTTTTTGATCTCCGGCGAGAGCACCATGTTGTAGGCGAGAATCTTGAGCAGCCAGCCGACAAGCGTGATGTCAGCGCCGCGCCACCGCGCCGCCACGGGAGCATTGCCACCGACCCGAGCGATTGGCAGATCGCCGGACATCATCGCTTGAGTAGCCCGAGAACCGCTGTCGAGGCCGTTCTTCTCGAACAATCCGGCTTCTTTGGTGATCCAAAAGGGCGCTTGCGAACCGGCAATGGCGCTCCAGCCGATGGGAGTGGTTCCAGTGGGGCCGTGGCGGCAGGGGAAGACCGTGCGCATAAGACCGAGAATATCAGCGCGATGAAAGCAATTACTGCAAGAGTTCAAAAATTTATCTGGTCTCGCTCTGCCAAGTTTCCCAAGAACTCGAAACCCGAAACTTGGAACTCTAAACTTTTCTTTCTATGCCGCGCTCTCCCACTTGTCGACGTCGACTTCCCAGCCTTTGGTTTGCGACAAATCTAATGCGTTGCCTTCAATATCACGGAAGCGAAATTCAGCGTAGGGGCGCGTCGATGGCCGCGGGACGATTTTCAAGACGCTGCTCAGTTCCGCCATGGTCGCCTGCATCGTGTTGGTCAAAACGCCGATGTGGTTGATGCCGTACTTGGCTTCGTGGCCTTCGACTGGGCTGTAAAACGGGTGGATTGCCAGATTAGTTTTGCCGTCGGCGCAGAAGCGGTTGCAGAGGCCCTGATGTCGGCGTTGGTAGCTCGACGGGATTTCGCGCAGGCGAAAGACTTGGGTGTAGAAGAGCAGCATGGTTTCCGGATCGAGAGCGTTATACGCGATGTGGCGCACGCGCGGATACTTTTTCTCCTTACTGGCTGGCACGCCGAAGCTGGTTGTCGAGACCGTAACGGGCCGGCATTCGGGGTCATGTAAACGAATTTCGCCGTGCTGCAAGTCGTTGGCTTCCTGGATGATCGTGCCGCGCGGATTGAATTTCAAATAGCGGCCTTTCACTTCTTCGAGGTCGTCGACTTGCAGACCGATGTGATGCAGACCGTTGTTCGTCTGCATCTCGCCAAGCTCAGGGCGGTTTTTAAAAAACGTCAAATTGTAAAATCCGTCGGTGATCGTGATGTCGCCCTCGGCTGTGCGGCCGAGCTCTTCCGTGCCGAGAAAATGATGGTAGAAGTCGACGAGCTTCGCCGGATCTTCCGCAAGATATGTGACGTAGCGTAGAATTGCCATGGGTGTCTCCTTGTGGGTTTAGCCTCGAAGCGAGTTGGAGTAATGGAGTAGTGGAGTGCTGGCTAGGCCCGAACCCAATCTTACCCTACACTCCAGTACTCCATCACTCCAACTTTCTTCTCAATCCCGTATGTTTTGCGTAAACCATTCCAGCGGTAGCGGATGACCGAGCCCTTTGGCTTTGGCGAGGTTATACGCCGTGCCGCCGACCGCCGCGAACTGTAATCCCTGGGTGCCCTGGTTATTCAAGAATGTGATCTGTTGATCGTTGGCTCTACCGATCCAGCGGCCGGCCATGATATCGGGCACGGTACCGATGTTGGGATTGTCGATCTCGTGATGCGGTGAGGCGGGGATTTTCATTTTCTCTTCGCTGCTGCCGGCGATGAAACCGAACATGCCGTCGCTACCCGTCACTACTTCCGGGGCATTGCGATCGGCATACAACGTCGAAGTCCCCAGCCGGGCGCGAACGTCGGCGCGCGCGAGCACATCGGCGCCAGCTTCGTTGTTGCGCACGTTGTTGATGTGCATGCCGGGTTCGAGCCACTCGGATTTGATGACCGGAACCAGGGAGTCGGTTGTCAACGATACGATATCGGCGTCCTTGAGCGCTTTCTCCGGCGTGTCAACGGCAATGACTTCAATGTCCAATTTCTCGGTCATTTCCGCGGCGAAGGCTTCGCGATTTTTCTTCGTCGGGCTAAAGACGCGCATGATTTCTATTTCTCTAACTTCCTTGATCGCTTCAGAATAAGTGCGCGCCATGCCGCCGGAGCCGATCATCGCCAGAACTTTCGAATTCTTGCGCGCCAAATATTTCGTGCCGAGCCCGGCGCAGGCGCCGACGCGCATATGCTGCAAGTAACCGTCGTTCATGATCGCCAGCGGCTCACCGTTGCGCGTGCTAGTGAGAAAGATCAAACCGCAATAGCGGCCGCGCTCCATGCAGTACTTATCTTCGACCATGAAGCCGTCTTGATTCTCCCAAGCGAGCATGTCGGATTTCATTCGGATCGCGAACACGCCGAGCCCGCGCGAAGCGCCCTCCATGGTGCCCCAGCGATAATAGTGCGGTTCATTCGGCACATAAAAGTCGATGCGCGGGCGGTAGCCCGCTTTCAATTCATTTAGTTCGCGATAGGCGTCTTCCATGGCATCGATGCAGGTCTTCATGTTGAGGACTTGGGCGATATGTTCGTTGGTTAAGAAAATCATCGTGTTTGATGCTCCATTTCGTTGACAGCCTGTTTCCGAGATTGATATAGCCGGTCCAGTATGTGCTGTAAACCCCACAAAACGAAGAGAAGAAATGGGGGATTCGCTGCTCGTTATGCTTAGACTGGTTCGGGTTGCACGATTTTTGGCTTCTTTTCTTAGTGCAGTGTCACTGCTCGTCAGCACTACCGAGACCGTCCGATCCGCGCAACTCGACATGCTCAATCTCAGTTATTCCGCTCTGGTGCCGTCCGGCGCGCCGTTTTGGATCGCCCAGGACCTCAAATTGTTCGAAAGGGAAGGTCTCAAGACGCAGCTGCTCTATATCAACGCCGCGCCGCGCGTGATGGCGGCGATCCTGGCGGGTGAAGTGCAAATTTCTCTGTCGGGGGTGAGTCCGCTGGTGTTGACCTATGCCCAAGGAAGCGACCCCGTGGCCATCGCGGGCGCGGTTAATCAGATCAATGTTTCGATCTTCGCCCGTCCAGAAATTCGCAACGCCGATGATCTTCGCGGCAAACGTATCGGCATCACCCGCTTTGGCGGACTGACCGATTTCTCTGCTCAGTTCGCGTTGAAGAAATGGGGACTACAGCCGGCGAAGGACGTAGCGGTTATTCAAATCGGTGATGCCAGCGCCTTGATGGGCGCGATGGCTGGTAACGCGGTCCAAGCCGCCACACTGCAACCGCCGTCGACGATCCTGGCCGCACAACTTCGCTATCGCGAACTTCTCGACCTGTCCAAGTCGGGATTGGAGTATCAAAACACCGTAGTTTTGACCGCGCGGTCGCTATTGAAAAGATCGCCGGACAGCTTTCGCCGATTTATGCGCGCCTATGCCGCGGCGCTAGCGGTTTTTCACACACAGAAAGATATTTCGCTCAAAGTCATCGGCCGTTATTTGAAAGGGATGGACCCGGTGATTCTCGAAAAAAGTTACGAAGCCTACAGAGTTTGGGTGCCGGAGATTCCTTTTCTGAATCGACCTGGCATGGAAACCGCGATCGCCCTTACTGCCGCAGGCGGCAAAGAAAAAGAGATCAGATACGGCGATATTGTCGACGAGAGCATGATTGGCGAATTGGAACAGCAAGGCTTTTTCCGCGCGCTCTACAAAAAGTAGTGCCCGCGCGAATTAATTTACGATGGACACAACATCATGGCACAGCGCCAAGGAGATAGATAAGTGCAATTGGGAGAAGATATATGCTGCTCATTACCGATCCGGAAGTAAAAAAGGTTCTCAAGATGGGCGATTGCATCGAAGCGATGGAACGGGCCTTTGCCGAAGAGGCGCGCGGTATAGCTGTGAACAAGCCGCGCACACGCTATAAAGTCCCACCGGATCTCGACAAGCCCGGCTATATGGCCAACATTATTCCCGGCGCGGTGCCCAGTTCCGGCGTGGCGGCGCTGCGCTACGATTCGACTATCGTGCAAGAACATGTCGTCGCCGGCGGCCGGCGCTTGGACTTTCCTTCGCCTTTGAAGCGCAGCTGGGGCTTCGTGATGTTATTCAGTTTGCAAACCGGCGAAATGCTCGCCTTGATCCATGACTTCAGCATGTCGGCGATCCGAGTCGGAGCCACCACCGGCATCGCCCATCGCGCATTGGCGCGAAAGAACGCCAAGGTCGTGGGTATATTCGGCTCGGGCAACGAAGCGCGGACCAACCTTGAGGCGATTTGCGCCGTGCGCGACATCGAGGTCGTCAGAGTCTATAGTCCCAACAAGGAGCATCGCGATCGATTCGCCGAAGAGATGACGGAGGTTTTAAACGTGGAAGTGCAGCCGGTCACCAGCGCCGAGGCGGTAGTCAAAGGATCGGACATCGTCATGTGCGCGACCAATTCCAGCGAGCCGGTCTTCAACGGCAACTGGCTGGAACCAGGGCAACTGGTGACGACCATCGCCAACACTGACGGCGTGCACCGGCGCACGGAAGCCGACGTGACGACGATGTTGCGCGCGGATTTCATCGTGATGAACAACAAAGAAACGGCGCTGACCAATCAACAGCGCGAATTGCTCGATCTCATCGACGGGGGCAAATTCGGCTGGGATAAAGTCTGCGAATTGGGCCAGGTTTTGATCGGTAAACATCCGGGTCGAAGCAACGATGAACAAATCCTTTACTATAAGAGCAATACCGGCGTCGGCATCCAATTCGCCGCCACGGGTGCGCTGATTTTTGACGCCTGCAAGAAACAAGGCTTGGGGCGTGAGCTGCCGAGCGAATGGTTTGGCGCGGATTTGACCGAGTGGATGGACAAAGGGTTTATGCCGTCGCCTTAGATGGGCTGAACAGTGGACTGATGGAAACGCTCGAATGCTAATTTTGCGGCCACAGGAAGTTGAGGGGCTGCTCTCGATGGCGGAGGCGGTCGGCGCGGTGGAAAAAGCTTTTGCCGACTGGGGAGCCCATCCAGAGATCAATCTGACGCGGCGCCGACTTCATTTCGGTGATGCACGGCTCAATACCATGCCGGCGGCATTGCCGTCTCGCGACAAGATAGGCTTGCGCATTCAGAGTGAAATTCTAGCCGTCAGCGGCGGCGTGCAAACCTATCCGTCCCGCAGTCCGTTAGTCGATGTGCTATTCGATAGCCGCAACGCTGCCCCGCTGGCAATGATTCTGTCATCGACCCGGCGCGGCCTAACGAAAGAAGGCGTGCCGCTGCGGACTTCCGATCTCATGACCGCGGCGATCAGCGCCGTCGGCACGAAATGGATGAGCCGCGGTGATTCCAGCGAACTGCTGCTGCTGGGCTCCGGCAAGCAGGCGCGTAGTCATCTGCTCGCCATGAAGGCGATTCATCATATAAAACGCGTATCTGTTTTCAGCCCGACGCGGCTGCACCGAGAGCAGTTTGCCGAGGAAATGGGGAATGCGCTCAAGCTCGATGTCGTTCCCATCACTGACGTGAATAGCGCGATTGAGCGCGCCGACATCGTTCTCGCGGCGACCAATACCAACGTGGCGGTGTTTTCCGGTGCAAGGCTGCGTGAGGGGACTCACGTCACGTCCATCGTCGG
>JAERMN010000435.1 GCA_016844625.1 Deltaproteobacteria bacterium | reverse complement strand
CCAGACCCACGTGAGCATCCCGCCGCCAGATTGCCCCAGCACCAGGCGCAGGCGCCGCACACCGAGATGCTCTGTGACCAAGCGGTGTTGTGCGCGGACGAGGTCGTCGGAGTTGTAGCGGGGAAAGCCGGTGCGCAACCCATCGGATGGCTTGGACGATTTCCCTGCGCCGATGGCGTCGGGCAAGATGATGAAGTATCGAGTGGCGTCGAGGGGCTGCCCGGGGCCGAACAGTTCGCCGGCGAAGGCGTTGTTAAGAAAATTCCCGCCGGCTCCGCCCGTACCGTGCAGGATCAACACCGGCTCGCCCGATGGATCGCCGACGGTTGAGTAACTTAACCGCAGCTCGGGCAACACCTCGCCGGTGTGAAAGCGGAAGTCGCGCACAGTCCAGCTTCCTTCCTTCGGCGCCGGATAGTCGGCAGCCCAAACCGAAAAAGCGATCAAGAAAGAGAAAAGGCCGCACGCCACGAGCGACGAGACTTTGGTGAATTTCATATGGATCTCCTTCACAGCTGGTAAGCGAGCTTGGTAACCCGAGAACTCCTTGGTGACCTATCTCCCAAGGCTTGTCCGGAGATTTTGAACCGAAACGGATATCAATATCCGTTACTCGTAGCCCCGTTGTCAAATTCTTTTCTTCTGACCCGCGACTTGAAAAACTTTCGGGACGGCACTAACAATGGCGGCGCGTCCGCGCTACGCGCGGAATCTCAGATGGCAGATCTCAGATTTCAGAATCGGAACTTTAAAGTTACGATTTAGTAACGCGGCGCGAGTGCGCAGGAGGTTTGCATGCTGATTCTTTCCAACGACGACATCGAAAAAATTCTTCCCGTGGGCGCTTGTCTCGACGTGCTGGAAGAGAGTTCTACGAATACAAAACCATGAGCGGCGTGCTGCCCGGTCGTAACATCGCCGCGCTCAGGCTCAACTCCAGCGTGGTCAAGTGGTACGAGAAGGCCGGCGGCGTGCGCAAAGACAAGTTGCCGGTGGCGGGCGGCGATCGTTACGTCGGTTTGGTGATGCTGTTCAGCACCGAGACCGGCGAACCGCTGGCGATTTTCCCTGACGGTTACGTGCAGAAACTGCGCGTGGCCGGCACCAGCGCCATCGCGGCACGCTATCTGGCGCGGCAGAATTCCAGCACCATGGCTTTGCTCGGCGCGGGCTGGCAGGCGAGCGCGCACTTGGTGACGATGACGATGATTCGCGATTTGAAGCGAGTGAAAGTTTTTAGTCCGACGCCGGAATCGCGGCGTAAGTTCGTTGAAGAATGGCGCGGTAAAGTTTCAGTGGAACTGATTGAATCAAACAGCGCGGCGGAAGCTATCAAAGACGCAGACATGGTGATCTGCACGACCAATTCGATCTCCGCTCTGTTCCCCGGCGAACTGTTGCAGCCGGGCATGCATGTGTCGTGCGTCAAGCCTTGCGAGTTGGATGCTTTGACTTACAAGAGATCCGATCCGCTGATCATTCATTGGCGCGAGGCGAAACCGTTTCAGATCGTCATCGGTGTCGATCCGCGGTCGATACCCGATGTCGCCGAAGGTTGGCCCCATCCGCTGACGCGCGAAGATGCGGCGATCTGGGACTTGCCGACGATTTCGCAGTTGGTCAATGGTCAACATCCGGGGCGAGTGAAGGACGATTCGATCAGCTGTTTCTGTAATAACATCGGCCTCGGCCTTCAGTTCGCTGCGGTGGGAAGCGAAGTTTTAGCGCGGGCGCGCGAGGCGCGAGTGGGGCGCGAGATTCCCACGGACTGGTTTTTGGAAGATGTGCATCCGTAAGAATAGTTTCGAGTTGGAAGATGAAAGACAAGATATTGTTTCTGACATTCTTGATGGCGGTTGCGCCTAGCTGGTTGAGCGCGCAGACCAAGCTCAAAGTTGCTTATCCGACTACGGTCGGTTCCATGGCGGTGGTGTGGGTGGCGAAAGAGGCGAAGCTGTTCGAAAAGAATGGACTCGAAGTTGAGCTGATTTATGTCGCGGGCAGCTCGCGGGTCGTGCAGGCGATGCTCGCCAAGGATATTCCGATTTCCGAGATCGCGATCCCCGCGGTGATCCAAGCCAATCTCGCCGGCGCTGATCTCGTCATGCTCGCTGGGCCTAATCACAAGCCGGGGCAAAAGATCATGGTCAAGGCGGAGATTAAGCGGCGCGAGGATTTGAAAGGCAAGAAGATCGGCATCACGCGCTTCGGCACGTCGGATGATTTCCTGCTGCGATATGTTTTAGGCCAGTGGAACTTGCAGCCCGATCGCGACGTGGCGTTGATCCAAATGGGCGGTTCGCCGGAAACCCTCGCCGGCTTGGCGGCGGGTGCCATCGACGGCGGCATGTTGTCATCGCCGCTCCATCTACAAGCGGCGAAGTTCGGTTATCATCTGCTCGCTGACTTAAGCGCCATCGGAGTCGATTACCAGGGCGCGGGAGTTGTCACGACCCGCAGTTTCATGCGCGAAGCGCCGGATGTCATGCGGCGCTATCTGCGCGCGTATGTGGAAGCACTGCACCGGCTCAAGACGGACAAAAACTTTTCCGCCAGAGTGATCGGCAAGTACTCACGCATCACCGACCCGGAAGCGTTGGAAGAAACTTATCAACACTACGCCGTCAAAGTGATGCCGCGCGTGCCTTACCCGACGCTCAAAGGCATTCAGCTCGTCTTAGACGAAATCGGCACGCGCACGCCGAAGGCCAAAGGTTTAGCGCCGGAGAGTTTTATCGATGTGAGCTATTTGAAAGAGCTGGAACAGAGCGGGTTTATCAAAAAGCTTTACGGGGAGTAAATCTCTGAGGTGATCTATGTTCGATTGGCGCGGCACCACGTGAGAAAAGAAGCTAGACGAAACAAAGCTTGCCACAGGAGGCCATGAACATGAAAGCGGTAAACAAAATCGACGTGCCGAGCGAGCATTGGGATAAACTATTCGCGCCGAGCGCTTGCCTCGTCATGATCACCACGGTCGACGAAGCGGGCAGGGTGAACGCGGCGTCTTTCGGAACTTGTGTGCGTGTCTGCCACGATCCCGTGTATATCTCATTTACCGTCGGCGCGCCCAAGGACACGGCGCATAATGTGCTGGCGACCTCTGAATTCGTCGTCAACGTGCCGCCGTTCGAGAGAGAAATTCTCGAAAAGGTTCGCGTTGTGGGTCTCGACTTTCCACCGCGCGTCAATGAACTGGAAAAAGCTGGGCTGACGGCAATTCCTGCGAAATCGGTGCAGCCGCCGCGCATCGTCGAGTGTCGCAGCCACTTTGAATGCAAGGTGGAATGGACCAGGCAGTGGCTGCATCGGCTGATGGTCGTCGGCAAGGTCGTCGCCGCATCCGTGGACGAAGATTGTCTCGAACCGAGCGGCAAGATCGTCTGGGATAAACTGAAGCCGGCGCATTACTGCGGCAACGCCTACAAGAACGGCTTCGTTGCAGCGTATCAGCCGATGTGGGTGGACATGATTTACAACGAGCCGATCCCGCCGCGGCCTACGGATGGGAAATAGGATATTAGCCGCAAAGAACGCAAAGGGCATAAAAAAGAATCGGGATTTGTAGGGGCGCGATTCATCGCGCCCCCGCACGGAAGACGGGGATCATTTAGCCGCAGAGAACGCAAAGGGCGCAAAAAAAGTATTCCGAACTTGGCTTCTTAGCGTCTTGGCGCGAGTAATTCCCCGTTCGGAGTTTTAATCATCCGAACCTTCGTGTCCTTGACGCCTTCGTGGTGAGAACCAAGTGTGACCAAAGCAGTTCAGAGGTCGTTGGCTATGAAACAAACAGCTCAAACCGATAACATTGCCCTTCTCGACCAAGATATGGCACGCAAGAATCTTTCCGGTTACTGGAGCCTCGGCATGGAAGGGCTGCCGCCGCATCCGACAACCACGGTTGAACCTTGTCTGTGGAAGTGGGCCGATGTGCACGAAAGTCTCGTGCGCGCCGGCGAAGTGATCAGCTTGGAGAACAGCGAGCGGCGCGTGGTGCGGCTGGTCAATCCGGGGCTCGATCAAAAGCATGGCTTTGCGACGCACACGATTCAGATATCGTTCCAATACGTCAAGCCCGGCGAGAACGCGCGGGCGCACCGCCACACGCCGGCGGCGCTGCGCTTCGTGATTCAGGGCAACGGCGCTTACACCACGGTCAACGGCCAGCAATGTGTCATGGAGCCTGGTGATTTGATTCTCACGCCGAAGCTCACCTGGCATGATCACTCCAACGATTCGAGCAAACCGATGCTCTGGCTAGACGGCTTGGATTTCCCGTTGGTCACCGCGTTGCATCAAGTCATGCAGGAGCGCTATAGCGAACGGCGCCAGCCGATCGAGAAGAGTAGCGAAGAAGTAATGGGTCAGTTGGGCGGTGCGATTCGCCACGGGCTGCCGCTCGCGGATTTCTTCCACTACAAATGGCGCGACACTGAACCGGCGTTGCGGGCGGTGACGAATTCGCCAGCAGCACGAAATCGTTATGACGGCTATCTGCTCGAATATCGCAACCCACTCACCGGCGGGCCGACGATGACGACGATCCAATGCGCGGTGCAACTTCTGCCGGCGAACGAAGAGACCGACGCCCATCGCCACACCAGCACGGTTATGTATCATGTGTTTCGCGGCCGCGGGACAACGCAGATCGGCGAGC
>JAERMN010000434.1 GCA_016844625.1 Deltaproteobacteria bacterium | reverse complement strand
AAATCCAAGCCGCGATGGATCGCCGCCATGGTCGACTGCAAGCCGATATCCTGTGCCGCGCCGTCGCCGGTGAGCACGACCACTTTGCGGTCTTGTTCGGGTGGCAGCTTGCCTTGAGCTTTGAGAATATCGAGCGCATCGCGCACGCCTTGGGCGCCGGCGGGGGCGCATGCCATCGCCGTGTAAATCCATGACGAGTTGAGCGGCGTTAACGGATAGGTCGCCAGCAAAGTCGAGCAGCCGGCGGCGTTGACGAAAATTACGTCTTCGCCGAGCGCTTTGTGAAAGAGCCGCAAGCTCAACTGGCCGCCGCAGCCGGCGCACAGCGGCCCGCCAGGACCGAGCGGGTCATCGCGCGAGATCGTGCGCAAGCTTTTGTAGACTTCTCGTTTCATGAAATTCCTTTCGTGTTCACACCTACCGGAAGGGCGGGTTTGAAACCCGCCCCTACAGGGGGACTCTCCGACGCTGGTTCGTTACTGGCGATGGCGAAGAAGCGGCCTACTTCGCGGCACTCTTGGGCAGTGAATAGCAGATGCGGGCGCGCCATCTCAGCGCCGTTTTCGCTTGGTTTTTCCATGGTTGCGAGCATGCCGTCGAACTCGCCGGGGCGGAATCTTCGCCCGCCCAAGCCGCCGATGAAGGAGAGCAGCACGGGCGGACGATCGTTCAAGCCGTAGAGCGCGCTGGCGATCTCGCTAAACAAAATGCCGCCTTTGCCCACCGAGATGTTTTGATCGATGACCGCGACGCCCTTGCGCCCGGCGAGCACGCGCTGAATCGCTTCGTGGGGAAAGGGCCTAATCATTCGCAGCCGGACTAAGCCGACGCTCTTTCCCGTGCTGCGCAGCCGCTTGATCTCGGCTTTGCCCATCGACGCGAAGGAGTTGGTCATGACCATGACGTAGTCAGCGTCATCGAGCATGAATTCATCGATGATACCGTGGCGCCGGCCGAATCTTTCGGCGAACTCATCGGCGATTTTCGGATAGATCGCTAGCGCGGCTTCACTGGCGTTGTGCATCTGGTGTTTGAAGTAGCTGTATAAGCTTGCGTCCAACACCGCGGCCCCGAGGGCAACGGATTCTTTGCCGGAAAGAACCGAATAGGCCGGCGCGCAGCGGGGCAAAAATTCTCTCACTTCTTCTAGCGTTGGCAGTGCCACCGGCTCACGCGTGAACGACAAGTAAAAACCATCGAGGTTGACGATGACCGGCAGGAGTATCTTTTGATGTTCCGCCAGCCGGTAGGCGATCAGGATCGAGTCGAGCACTTCTTGACTGGTCTCGCAGTGAAACTGGAGAAAACCGCTGTCGCGGGCGGCGAGCACGTCGTTGTGATCGGGCTCCAGCGTGATCGGGTGGGCGAGCGCGCGCGAGACGTTGACCAAGACCAACGGCAAGCGCAGTCCGGCGATGGCGTAGAGCATTTCAAAACCGTAAAGCAGCCCTTGGCTGGAGGTTGCCGTAAACACTCGCACTCCGGTTGCCGCCGCCGTGGCAGCGGCGGCGAGCATGGAGTGTTCCGAATCCATCATGACCAAACGCGCCGGCATCGCGCCGCTCTCGCACCAGCGCGCCAGGGTCTCGACGATTTCGGTCTGTGGCGTGATCGGAAACGCCGGGACGTAATCCACTGCGGCGAGCCTGGCACCCCAGGCGGCCGCGGCGTTGCCGGTTAACATCGTGCGCGTCATGTGACACCTGGGTGGGCGTAATGAATTGCGCCGCTACAATAATGGCTCTTCAGGCTTTTGTGTGGATCATGTATGTGGTTCAGATTGTTTTGTTGACCACGGAGATCACGAAGGACACGAAGGGTTCGGATGATTAAAAGTTCGAACTTCGCGCTCTTCGTGGTGAAAACTTTTTTCACAGTAAACCCGCAAGAACCACAATAATTAATGTTGCCGGGTAGCATCACAATTCCATCCTTCGTGAAATCGCGTCGGTTGGGCACTCCGCGTAACAGATCATGCAGCCTTTACAGTGATCGTAGTCGACGTGGGGAAAATTCTCCGCGTCGAGGCGCATCGCCGCTTCGGGACAGTAGAGATAGCAGAGAAAGCAGCGCTTGCACTTGGCCAGTTCGATCACCGGCCGTTCGGTGCGCCAGTTGCCGGTGGCGCGCAAGGCGGCACTGCCGCGCTGGCGTATTGTTGGACCCGCGAACTGAGCGGTGCCCAGATAGGGAACGGCTTGCCATGCTGCTGGGAAATCTTGCTCAAGCTTTGGCGCGCGCGCCAAATCGATGGACGGCGTCTGGTCGTAGGCCGCGCGCGCCGCGGCGAGATTTTTTTCAACTAAGTCCGGCGCCAGCCCGAACTCGGCGATTTCACTGCGCACGGCTTCGGTGAGCTGGTCGAGCTTAATCGCCGGAATACATTTGGCCGCGGCAGCCGCGGCGATGGCGCTCACAAAACTCTGGCCAATCCATTGGTGCGCCAGACGCTGCATATCGATGCAAAAGTATTTCACTGCGGGCAGCTCCTTCACTGCACAAGCCAACCCTTCGGGATCGGCATTGACGATGATCGGCGTCGCGCCACTCACGCCGTGAAAAACCTGTGCCGGCGATTCCTTTAGCAGGGAGTCGTCCATGACCAGGACCAAGTTGGGCCGCTCGATGTCGCCGCGCTGCTGGATCGGCTCGGCGCTGAGCCGCGTGAACGAAACCACCGGCGCGCCGCGCCGTTCGGCGCCGAACAGGGCGAAGTCCTGGGCGTACAGCCCAGCGAGAAATCCGCTCCGGCCAAGTATCCGGCTGGCGATCTTGGCGCCCTGTCCGCCGCGGCCATGGAATCGTACTTCGATCATGTCATGCACCAGCATTCACGTTGGACTAAAACCGCAAGATGAATGCCATTGATCGCTGCTCACAGAGGCTATTCTACGAGTGATTTTTCACGCCGCTTTCGCGCGTTGCCCAAGGGCTCGCACAATTGCGAGAAACCGCCGACTATTTTTTCAACCCTGCGAAACTGGCGCGCTGGAGTGTTGGAAATTCACGGCGATCGGCTGGCACAGTCATTGCGGAGTAAACGAGATGGCCGATTTGCTAGGCACCACAAATTATTATAAAGGAGGAATTCACAATGGCAGAGAAAACAAAAGAGAAGGAGACCAAGGCAGTAACGCCTTGGAGGCCCTTCATGGACCTCACCCGCTGGGAGAGGGACATGGAGCATATGTTTGATGACTTCATGGGGCGGAGAATGCGGCCCTGGTGGCCCCAACGGTGGTTTCCCACTGGAGGAACGGAGATCGCCGCGCCGGCGCTGGATGTTTTCGAAGAGAAGGACGATATCGTGGTGAAAGCAGAGCTTCCCGGAATCGACAAAGAGAACATTGAGGTCAACCTCACCGACCACACGCTCACCATCAAAGGGGAAAAGAAAAAAGCAGATGAGGTCAAGGAAGAGAACTACTACAGGTGCGAGCGTTCCTACGGCTCCTTTCTCCGTTCAGTGGAGTTGCCCAAGGACGTACACGCCGACAAGGTAAAAGCCTCATTCAAAAACGGCATACTGGAAGTGCGAGTGCCGAAGACCGAGGAAGCAAAGAGCAAGGCGATCAAGGTGAAGGTCGATTGACCATGACACGACGAGCGTAGGGCAAGCGTAACGACCGGAGAGGAGACGAGGAGGAGAGCATGTATAGCAAGATGTTGATACCGCTGGACGGTTCCAAGACGGCAGAAAAGGTCCTGCCCTACGCTCGCTACCTGGCCGGCAAGCTCAAGATTCCCATCGAGCTGTTGGCGGTGATCGATATCGCCGAGATGGCGACCCATATTGCCGCG
>JAERMN010000433.1:3808-5385 GCA_016844625.1 Deltaproteobacteria bacterium | reverse complement strand
CGGCGAAGGAGAAAAACCATTTGTAGAATTCTTGCGCAATTTGCAGGATCAGAAATCGGTCGAGCAAATTGCCAATCTCGCCTACAAGCGCGATGGCGAGTTGATCTTCAACCCGGTCCAAGACAACTTCCTCATCGAAGAGCTGCCGATTCCCGACCTGAGCGACTTTGCGCCGGCGACTTACACCCTCGCCGGCAAGCCGATGACCTTCATGATCACCTCGCGCAGTTGCCCGCACAAATGTTCCTTCTGCTCCGTGCACACGACCTTCGGCACCGACTATCGGCGCCGCTCGCTGGAAAACGTCCTCGATGAAATTATCCTGCGCCACCGGCAAGGCTACCGCGTCATCGACTTCGAAGACGACAACCTTACTTTCTACAAGCAAACATTCAAAGAACTGTGCCGGCGCCTGATCGCGCGCTTCCCCGGCCACGAAATGGAATTCGTCGCCATGAACGGCATTAGCTACCTCAGCCTCGACGACGAATTATTGGCATTGATGCACCAAGCGGGCTTTTCACATCTGAATCTCGCCTTGGTCAGCTCCGACAAAACCGTGCGCGAAACGACTAAACGGCCGCATACGCTGGAAGCCTATGTCAAAGTCGTCAGCAAGGCGCAGCAACTCGGCTTCAAGATCGTCTCCTATCAAATCCTCGGCCTGCCCAACGAAACTCTCGACAGCATGATTCAAACCCTGGCGTTCAACGCGCGCCTGCCCGTGCTGCTCGGCGCCTCGCCATTTTACCGAACGCCGAACTCGCCGATTGCCCGCGGCTTGGAATTAAACGAAGTCGATTTCGTCAAAGCGCGCTTGACTGCTTTAGCGATTGAAACCGACAGCTTTTCCCGCGACGATATTTTCACGCTCTTCGTCACCACGCGAATTGTAAATTTCCTCAAAGGCCTGTCGGTTCGCGAATCGACGAGCCTGATGGAACTCATAACGCGCCATTGCCCTGATCATCGAACCCGAATCGGCTTTAACTTGCTCGACCAGCTAGCCAAAACCGGCCGCTTATACTACGCGACCCAGCAAGGCATAGTGGAGAATCGAAAGTTTCGCACCGATCTATTTGCTCGCGTCTTGTCGCAGATCGGTGCAATCAGCTGTCAGGAAAGTGGCAAGGTGCGTGTCGCCGAATTCGCGCGGGAATTACTTTCAGCGCGCGCCTATTCGACGCGCGCTACAGCCACGCGAAACGCCGCTCCCGCTGAACTCGGCTCCAGCGGCACGTCGCCACTGTAAGCTTTGAGCAGCGATCGGACGTGACCGGCCGCGAAATGAAGCTTGTCAATTTGTCCGTCGTCTACTATATATCTTCAAAACAGTCCTTAATCTTAGAACCCAGTTAACTCAAGGAGGCATTATGCGGAAGTGGTTTTCTAGTGTGCTCGCGGCATTCGCGCTGGTTTTTGCGGCTCATTCAGCCGACGCGCAGCCGAGTTTGAAAATGATGATCCCGGCCAATCCAGGCGGCGGTTGGGACCAGACCGGCAGGAACTTAGCCAACGCGATGCAGAGCGTTAAGCTGGTTTCATCCGTCCAATTCGATAACAAAGGCGGCGCCGGC
>JAERMN010000433.1:0-3802 GCA_016844625.1 Deltaproteobacteria bacterium | reverse complement strand
ACCATCGGCCTGGCGCAGTTCGTCAACTCAACCAAGGGCGATCCCAATGCCGTGATAATGGGCGGCATGATCATGATCGGCGCGATTTATCTCGAAAACTCTCCGGTCAATATCACCATGGTGACGCCTCTCGCGCGGCTAACCGGCGAGTACGAGATCATCGTCGTGCCGGCCAATTCACCGCACAAGAACATGGCGGATCTGGTTAAAGCATTCAAAGCGAACCCAGGGAGCGTGTCTTGGGGCGGCGGCTCGGCTGGCGGTACCGATCACATATTGGTCGGCTTAATCGCCAAGGCCACGGGCATTGATACGACGAAGATCAACTACGTGCCGTTTAAAGGCGGCGGTGAGGCGATCGCGGCCATCGTCGGCGGCCATGTCACCGCCGGCGTTTCCGGCGTCGCCGAATTCGCTGAGCAGATCAAAGGCGGCCGCATGCGCGCCTTGGGCGTGTCGAGTCCAGCGCGCATTGAAGGCTTTCCGACGTTAAAAGAGCAAGGGATCGATGTTGATTTGGCCAATTGGCGCGGCATCTTCGGCGCGCCGGGAATAACGCCGGCGCAAACCGACGCGTTGATCAAGATCGTGCGTGGCGCCACCGAGTCAGCCTCATGGAAAGAAACACTCAATAAACTCGGCTGGTCGCCGATCTTTCTGAGCGGCGACGCCTACAAGAAATTCATCGACGAAGACACCAAGCGCATCGCCGGCATCATCGACTCATTGGGCATCAAGAGCGCGAAATAGGCTAAGAATAACTACCTCACCACGAAGGACACGAAGAGCACGAAGTTCGGAGATTTAATTTTCCGAAACCTTCGTGTCCTTCGTGAACTTCGTGGTGAAAAATAGGGTTTGACCCACACGCTGACCATCATTTACGTTCAATTGTCCAGCGTATGAAAGCCAAACCCGCCGAGCTGATTCTTTCCCTGGCCGTTCTCATCCTCGGCATCGCGGTTGCCATCGGCACCGCGCAACTATCGAGCGCAGGGGGTTATGCCAAGGTGGGACCGAATGTCGCCCCCGCGGTGATCGCCGGCGCTCTGATCCTGCTCGGCATTTGGCTGCTCTACGAAGCGCTCAGCGGCGGCTGGCGCAACGCCACTGCCGACGACCCCGCGGCGCGTGGCGAGCATCGCTTTCACGGCAGCGCCTTTATCTGGGTCAGCCTCGGACTGATCGCGCAGATTCTTTTGATCGATCGGGCTGGCTTCGTCCTGGCGCAAGCCGCGCTATTCGCTCTGGTCGCCCGTGCTTTCGGCAGCGTCAAACTACCGCGCGATTTCGCCATCGGCCTGGTGCTCGGTCTTGCGGTGTTTCTCTTCTTCGTAAAATTCTTAAACGTCAATTTGCCCGCCGGCTGGCTAAAGCCGATCCTCGGCGGCGCGGGCATCTAGAAACTAGGAGAAAATACGGAAAAATCCGAAGCACGAAATCCGAAACAAATTCAAAATGATGAAACAATCAAAATTCAAAACTAACTCGATTCGGATTCGATGTTTTGGATTTTCTAAGTTTGAGATTTATTGGCTGCTTTTGTTTCGAATTTCGATATTCGGATTTCGGATTTATCCTTTTGCGGTTTGTTTCGGTCCGCGGGGCCGCTTTCGTGCTTCGGATTTCGGATTTTGATTGAGGGTTTGTTTCTATTCGCGGGGCCGCTTTCGATATTCGGATTTCGGATTTTCTTTCGCTGGCGTCTAGGCGCGAAAAACTTTGTTGAAGCGGTTCTGTTGAACATTTAAAACCGAAGAACCTAATGGCGGAAACATTCACATCGCTGATGCATGGTTTCAGCATTGCCCTGACGCCGCTGAATTTACTGTGGGGCTTCATCGGCGTCATGCTCGGCACCTTCATCGGCGTCTTGCCCGGCGTCGGGCCGGCGTTGACGGTGGCGATGCTCATGCCGCTCACGGTGAAGCTTGATCCCACCGGCGCACTGATCATGTTTGCCGGCATCTATTACGGCGCCATGTACGGCGGCTCGACGACAACGATCTTACTCAACACGCCGGGAGAATCCGCCTCCATTGCGACAGCGCTGGAAGGAAATTTAATGGCGAAAAACGGCCGCGCCGGCCCAGCGCTCGCCACCTGCGCCATCGGCTCCTTCGTCGCCGGCACGATCTCAACCATCCTCGTCACGCTCCTTGCGCCCATCGTCGTCGAGGTCGCGCTGAAATTCGGCCCCGCGGAATATTTCGCCCTGATGGTTTTCGCCTTCACCACGGTCTCAGCGGTCATCGGCAGCTCCACTACGCGCGGTTTAACGAGTTTGTTTGTCGGCTTGTTGCTCGGCGTCATCGGCATCGACAGCCAAACCGGCAGATCCCGCTTCGCTTTCGGTGTGCCCGAGTTGTTGGATGGCATCGACGTCGTCGTGCTCGCCGTCGGATTGTTCGCCGTCGGCGAAGCGCTCTATGTCGCCGCTTACGCCAGCCGTCTCGAAGAAAAGATGGAAGAGATCAAAGGCTCGCTGTGGATGTCGAAGCAAGACTGGAAGCGCTCATGGCCCGCTTGGCTTCGCGCTACTGCGATCGGCTTTCCCTTCGGCTCAATTCCAGCGGGCGGCGCCGAGATCCCAACTTTTCTCTCCTACGCGATGGAAAAAAAGTTGACGAAGTATCCCGAAGAATTCGGCAAGGGCGCCATCGAAGGCGTCGCCGGACCGGAAGCAGCGAACAACGCTTCGGTCACCGGCGCGCTCGTACCATTGCTTACGTTAGGCATCCCGACCTCGGCGACCGCCGCCGTATTGCTCAGCGCCTTCCAGAATTACGGCATCTCACCCGGCCCGATGTTGTTTCAGATGCAGGCCGACTTGGTTTGGGGATTGCTCGCGAGTTTATATATCGGCAATGTGCTGTTGCTGATTCTTAATCTTCCTTTAGTTGGCATGTGGGTAAAGGTGCTATCGATACCGCAGCCGTTGCTCTACGGCGGTATTTTGGTTTTCGCCACTCTCGGTGCCTACAGCCTGCATCAGTCGGTGGTCGATCTCATCACGCTTTATGTCTTCGGTCTGCTCGGCTTCGTCATGCGCCGCTGGGACATTCCGGTGGCGCCGGCGGTGATCGGCCTCATTCTCGGTCCCCTCGCCGAAACTCAAGCGCGCCGCGCCCTAGCGATCAGCCAGGGCGACCCGTCGGTGTTCATTACCCATCCGATTTCCGCGAGCATTCTCGGGCTCTCGTTCGTTCTGCTCGTCGTGCCGCTGATCGTCCGATTCGCGCGGCGAAGTTAATTAGCCACCATTTACCAGATCGCTTTCTGAGAAACTCTCGGTGTCATCTCGAACGAACGTGAGGGATCTTTCCGAAAGATTTCTCGGCTTCGCCTCGAAATGACATTCAGCGGAACGTCGTGGCAATCCAAGAACGATTTGAACGGCTGGAACGTCTTGAACGATTGGAACGCACCCGTAGCCGGACCGGTTATCTTTCGTCCAGCGGCTCAAAAAGATTCAGCTACGAGGCGCGCGAAGAATCGCCGAGCGGAGGCGTACTCTTGTACGTTGACGCGAGGAGATCGAGCGCAACGAAGTAGATGAGTCTTTTTCAGTCGCTGGCTACGGATGCTCCATGCCGATGGAGAACATCCGCTCCAAATCATGGCGCGAATAGACGCGGAACGCGATTAGCGTCTCCGAACCGGTGATTCCCGCGACGCCGCGAATTTTTTCGGTGACCACCTTGGCGAGCTGATCGTTATCGCTCGCTCGCACGATTGCCGCCAAGTCATACCTCCCTGCGACTGAATAAACCTCCGTCACGCCGTCGAGGTCGGCGAGAGT
>JAERMN010000432.1 GCA_016844625.1 Deltaproteobacteria bacterium | reverse complement strand
ATCGCCGTCAAAGTTGACGATTTGGCAAAGGCGACGGAGTTCTACGAGAAAAGTTTCGGCTTCGTCGAAGTCGAAACCGGCCAAGTGCGCGACCATACTTCGCGCCATTTAACCGACGGCGCCATCGATCTTGCGCTGATTAAATACGACAGCGAGGATTCTGCTGAATCGCGCGCGGCGGGCTTAGGGCCGTGCATTCATCACTTCGGCATCGAAGTGGATGATATGAAAGAATCGGCCGCGGAGTTGGCGAAATACGGTTGCGAAATCATCAGCGCGCCTGGCGTCATTCCCATCAAGTTCCGCGCCCCCGGTGGCACGGTAGCTGAGATTTCGCCCAAAGCACGATACAAACAAGTGAAGGATAAATCCTAGCCAAAGTTATTTGAAATTTTGGCTGCCTAAGAGATCGGAAAGACTGTGTCTCGCGCAAAGAGCGCAAAGGACTAATATTCGAAGCACGAAATCCGAAGCACGAAACTCGAAACAAATTCGAATGTTCAAAAAAATAGAAAATTTCAAACAACTTCGATCTGGATTCGGCGTTTTGGACTTTCTTCGCTTTTGAGTTCATTTGGTTTAGTTTGTTTCGAATTTCGATATTCGGATTTCGGATTTTATCGAGCTTGGCGTGCTTGGCGCGAGGAAATTTCTTGAAGTCATTTTGTCAACCAATTTAAGCATAAGAATCTAAACCGAAGGGTCACGCCATGCCGCTCCATTGCAAAGCCGAAAACATCCCGAACCGCCAAGTCGTTCGCAGCGGCGAACAGGGCGAAGGATCGATGGTCGTAAAGCGCGCCTACGGCAGCGAATGCAGCTTGATGCACGCCGTGCGCGCGCCCGGATATCACACCACACCACATGCCCATGCGGCCGAGCAGATTAATCATGTGCTGCAAGGCGAGATTTGGTTCTTCGTCGAGAATGACGGGTTTCATTGCAAGGCGGGCGACTTCCATCGCGTCCCGTCAAATAAGATTCACTGGGCGTGGAACCGTTCCAACGCTGACGCGATCGTTGTCGAGGCGCACTCCCCAGCGTTAGTCGCGGGGCCACAGAGCGAAGGCTCCATCGGTCTGTTTAGCGACGATGAGGCAGCGGTGGCGAAAGCGCCGTGCCAGAATAATTTTGTGCGGTTCAATTGGCAAAGCGTCGAACGGAAGATTTTTGGCGCTTAACGAATTCTTCTCATCAGCACCAAACCTGGGACGTCGCTACCGAACTCTTTGCCCTTGATGTTTCCCTTCTTATCATTCCTCTTGTGAAAAAATCTCATCGGGCGTAATAACGGCAGTCACATCCGGCGCATTCTATGGGCAGAGACAAAAGCAATCTCATCGCCGCGGCGTGCCTTGCGGCGTTTGGCATCTACGTTGTCTACAGTGGATCGAAATTATCCTATGTATCTGACGTTGGCCCCGGCCCGGGGTTTTTTCCTTTCTGGATCGGTATCGGCTTCCTGCTATTCGGCGCTTATCAGATGATTTTGAGCTATTCATCGGCGCGGCGCCACGCCGATCATGTCGCGCCCATCTGGTCGGGCTCGGGCAGAGCTCTTGGTGGATGGCTTGGGTTGGCGGTAGCCATCGCGCTATTTCGTTGGATCGGTTTCGCCCTGGGCTTTGTCTTGCTGACGATTTTTCTGCTTGTCGTATTGGATCGCCGGCCTATTGTGCTCGCCGCCGGTATCGGCGCCGGGCTTGCGCTGGCGTTTCATCTTTTGTTCGAGACTGCGCTCGGTGTATCCCTGCCTGCGGGGCCTTGGGGTTTTTGAGTTGAGCCGAGGACTAAATAATAAACGAAGCCATCACGGCCGGGGTATTGACCCCGGCCGTGACCAAAGGGGATGCTCGCCCCCTTTGGAAACCCGATTTAATGGTTTCACGCTGAAATCAGCGTGGTCAACGACAAATTCATGGATGCGCTGAGCAATCTCCTGCTTGGATTCTCCGTCGCCCTGACGCCGATCAATCTATTTTGGTGCTTCGTCGGTGTGGTGCTCGGCACCATTGTCGGCGTGCTCCCTGGTCTCGGACCGGCGGCGACCATCGCCATGCTGCTGCCGCTCACGCTCAAGTTGGATCCCACCACCGCGATCATCGCGCTGGCGGGCATCTTTTATGGCGCTCGTTACGGTGGTTCGACGACGTCGATACTTCTCAACATGCCTGGGGAATCGTCGTCGGTTGCCACTTGTCTCGACGGTTACCAAATGGCGCGCAACGGCAGGGCTGGCGCGGCTCTGGGCATTTCCGCCATCGCTTCATTTATCGCCGGGACCGTCGGAGTGTTGGGACTGATGTTGATCTCCCCGCCCTTGGCACGATTCGCCTTGCGTTTCGCGCCGCCGGAATATTTCGCACTGATGACGTTGGGTCTGGCGATGGTTGTGTTTCTTGCCGGCGACTCGATGGTTAAAGCGTTGCTCGCGTTGCTCGTCGGTCTTTGGATCGCGACGATTGGCACCGATCTTTTTAGCGCGGAGTCGCGCTTCACGTTCGGCCAAGCCAAGCTGCTCGGCGGGGTTGATTTTATCGCGGCGACGGTCGGCATGTTCGCTGTCGCTGAAGTTCTGATCAACTTGGAATCGCGCGCTGGCGGGGAGATCTTAAAAATACCCAGGGGTATAAGAAATCTGCTGCCGACTCTACAAGATCTTAAAGACTGCCGTTTTGCATTTCTCAATGGCTCGGTGATCGGTTTCATTGTCGGCGCACTGCCTGGCGCTGGAGCGACGGTTGCGTCGTTTCTTTCCTACGGACTTGAGAAGGCGGTGTCGCGCCATCCGGAAAAGTTTGGCACCGGCGTCATCGAAGGCGTGGCTGCGCCCGAGGGCGCGAACAATGCCGACGCCGGCGGCGCGCTGGTGCCTTTGCTGACGCTTGGCATTCCCGGCGGCAACACCACGGCGATTCTTCTCGGCGGGCTGATTCTGTTGGGCTACAAACCGGGGCCACTTTTGATTCAAGAGCATCCAGAGCTTTTTTGGGGGCTCGTCGCGAGCATGTATGTCGGCAATTTCTTGCTGCTGGTTTTGAACTTGCCTTTAGTGCCCTTGTTCGCGCAGATTTTGCGTTTGCCCAATTACGTTCTCTATCCGTTCATTCTCGGCATCTCCGTGGTCGGCGTCTTTAGCGTAAACAATAGTCTATTCGATGTTGGGATGATGGCGCTATTTGGCCTGCTCGGTTATCTGATGCGCAAGCTCGATTTTCCCGCCTCGGCGCTGATCTTAGGCTTGGTTCTCGGCGATGTGCTCGAACGGGCATTGCGCCAGTCGTTGATGATGTCGCAGGGGAATCTCGCGATTTTGGTCACTCGGCCGATCTCGGCCACCTTGCTGTTGATCGCATTGGTGCTATTGTGTCTTCCCGCGATTCGCCGAGTGCGTGCGTGGCGGGTTGAAGCGGTGGAGCGAGAGAGTTAAAGATTTCTCGTTGACCACGCTGCTCGTAGCGTGGAACCATTAAATGGGGTTTCCAAAGGGGGCGAGCATCCCCTTTGGTCAAGACCGGGGTCAATACACCGGTCGCGAAGTGGCTTCGTATATTAATTTGACCGGTTAAACTTTTAGCAAAAGGAGCGTTGGCAATGAAACCAACTAACTATTCATTACTATTCGTCGTGGTTGTAACGGGCCGGGTGGCGGCTCCGATCTATTCGCCCGGGCGATCGCCGAGATGTTGCAGAAAGAGAAACTAGTCAGCCAGCGCCTGCAAGTGGTCAACAAGCCGGGCGGTGGCACGGCTGTCGCGATGTCGTATCTTGCCGAGAAAAAGGGCGAGACCCACACCATCGGTTTTTACACCGGGGCTTGGGTGACCAATCCGTTGACCACGGTGGAAGCGACGGTGACAGTGAAAGACTTGACGCCGATTACTCGTTTGGTTTTGGAGCCGGCGGTGATCGCGGTCAAAGCCGACTCGCCCTACAAGAACATGAAGGACTTTATCGAGGCGGCGAAGAAAAACCCAAAACAACTTGCACAG
>JAERMN010000431.1 GCA_016844625.1 Deltaproteobacteria bacterium | reverse complement strand
AAGTTCAAATTATGCAGCCCGTGGCCGACGTCCATCAGCACGCCGGACTCTTTGGCATCTCGAACTTGCGGCCACAGTTTCCCGTTGCCGTCGAGCAAGCCGCCCGGATGCACGGTGAACATATGCGTGACGATATCGCCGGCGCGCAAGTACTTGAGCACGTCGCCGACGGCGACCGGCTCGGCGCCTTTGGTCCAGCTCTCGCCGATGTGAACCAACAGCGGAATCTTTAACTCATCGCCGAGTTTGCGCGCCCGCTCCAAAGGTTTCAGCCCCTGCGCGCCGAGCGCGCCGCCGGTGGCCATGATCTTGATGCCGACGATGATGTCGCGGTTGGCTTCGACGGCTTGCTCAATCTTCGCTTCATCAATCAAGCGCGGGTCGGCGAGAATGCTAAAGCCCGGTCCGGCGACGCCGCCGAGGGTCGAGAGATTGATGTAGTTCAGCACGCGAGTCTTGGCATTGTCGGTGACGTAGTTGCGAAAGACATTGAGCATCGTGTGCCCAGCGCTGCCGGCGTCGACCACAGTGGTCACGCCGGAGCCGACGCCGAAGATATCCGGGTCGACGCCAAAGGCACCGAGCCCTTTCATCAAGTGGAGATGGATGTCGATCAATCCCGGCGTGACAATCTGGTCTTTAACGTCGATGACCGTATAGCCGCTGGAGGTGAGATTTTTGCCGATCGCTTCAATCTTGCCGTTACGCACGCACACGTCGAATAGTCCGTCTTTGCCAGCTGCCGGGTCGATCAAGCGCCCGCCTTTGAGCAGAAAATTTGATAGTTGTTGGTTACTCATTCGCGATCTCAATCTCTTGGCGACGAATGTTATCGTGGGGTGACCGATGTAGGATGGTTTGAGCGTCACCGATACCCATCAAATTCGTCGCTTCTACGTTCGCGAGAATGCTCTGCGATGCGAACGGCAAAGAGGGCGGGTTTAAAACCCGCCCCTACGATCGATCCCTTTTGCGTCCCTTTGCGTTCTTTGCGGCCAATCTTCTTCTCATTCGGACCTGACATACTTCGCTCACGTCGTGTAGTACGCGTTCTCTTTGATATAGCCTTCCGTCAAATCACAACCCCAAACGCGAGCAGAAGCTTTGCCGATGCCGAGATCGACACCGATGGCGACTTCGGGCTGACTTAAATATTTTCGCAGCGCTTCAAGATCGCAGTCCACCGGCGAACCTTTTTTGAAAACATTGGTGGCGCCGAAACGCACTGTCACTTTAGCGGGCTCGATGCTGGGATCGAACGATTTGCCGACGGCCATGATCACTCGGCCCCAGTTGGGATCGGAGCCATAGACGGCGGTTTTGACCAGCGGCGAATTCGCCACCAACTTGCCGACGTGTTTCGCCTGCACTGAAGTCTTCGCGCCGCTCACGTCCACCGTGATGAGCTTGGTGACGCCCTCGCCGTTGCGCGCGATCTCGCGGGTCAAATATTCGCAGACTTGTAATAAGCCTTTTTCGAAATGGGCGAGCTTCACCTTGCCAACGAGTCCGTTGGCCATCAGCACGACCGTGTCGCTGGTGCTCGTGTCGGTGTCGATGCTCATGGCGTTAAAAGTCCGATCGACGACTCGGCGCAACATTGGTTTCATCGCAGCCTTGGGCAACTCAGCATCGGTCATGAGATACACCAGCATCGTCGCCATGTTTGGCTCGATCATGCCGGCGCCTTTGGCGATGCCGGCGATGGTCGCCTTGCCAACCTGCACGGAGATGTATTTCGGATATTTGTCTGTCGTCATGATCGCCTCGGCGGCGAGCTTTAAATTATCCGGCTTGAGCTCCTTGCGAATGCCTTTGAGGCCCGCGCGGATCTTATCCATCGGCAACGGCCGGCCAATGACGCCGGTGGAGAAGGGCAGGACGTCATAAGGATCGATGCCGAGTTCTGCGCCAACGATCCGGCAAGTCTCGACGGCATTGTCGATGCCCTGTTTGCCCATGGCGACATTGGCATTCTTGCTGTTGATCACCAGCGCCTGCACAAAGCCGTTGGCAATATGCTTCCGTCCAACGATCACCGGCGCGCCGGGAAAACGGTTGCGCGTAAACATCGCCGCCGCCCGCGCGCGTACGGTTGAATAGATGACTGTCAAATCGAGCGTGGCATCTTTGATGCCGACGTTTTTCGCCAGTGTGAGAAATCCTTGGGGATGCTGAAATTCCTTGGGTGGTGTGTGTGCCATGAGTGTTACTGTCTCCGATAGCTTATTAGGCTGAGAGTATACTTATATCGATGCTGGCAGAGAAAAAAGCTCCATTCAACTTTTTTGAACGCAGAGAACTCTGTCGCGCTGCTGAAGGCGCAGTATTCGTGCGTCACGCCAATGCTCAGCGCCGTGAAATTCTATTTCAGATCGTCCGCGCCGCGGTCATTTCCACATTCGAGGATCGAAGCGAAACGGTATCGGCTCTTGGACGCGAATTTGGCTAAACTCTGGGTGCCGAGGATTGAGTAGATAGTTGTGCTCTTCGGGAATTACCACTGACGGTACTGCCAGGATCGCGGTTGTGCGACGGGCAGCCCAAGCTGTGCCGAGATTCTTAAGCGCTTCGGGAGCCGGGTATGTTCGCCAGTTTTTTGGCAGCTTGCCAATATCAACTATCTCAGTTTCCAGCTCTTCTGGGATGTCGGCCGCGATGGCAACCAGCCGCGTCGGTGCTATGTCGATGTCGACGTGGACGAAGAGTTCTAACGCTGCCAGTGATAGAGAGCCGGATGTATAGACGATCGATGTACCCGCGTGGTTCCAGCGCCCGCCGTAACGGCGAGCGCCGTCGCCATCAAAGATCCCATACCGCCGCAGACAAATACGCCAGACTCGCACTAGCTTATGATGCCATGCTCAATGCGGTTTAGTGTGTCTTCAACCTGTCTGGTGCCGATATCGCTGTCCAAAAGCTCAAGAGGAGATCGATTTCCTAAGGCCCTATTTGGCCGGCGTAACCAATCGGCCGCCTTTCGTTCGTTTCCTAAAGTAGCGGTCGCTTGAGAGCTGATCCGCGCTAGCCGCAAAACTCGATCCGATTCATCGGCTTGGAACGTTTTTCTCTGAAGTTTTAATACCTTCGAACGCGATCTAGGCGGCAGATGTAATGCCACGGAGGCCTCTTGTCGCGTGAAGCCAAATTTTTCGATCAGCGCTTCGAGGGAGGCATACGGAAGTCCCGCCTTAACGGTTTCCCTGAGTTCGTCAATGTTGGTTATTCGGCGCTTCAAGACCTTTCGGCCGCCTAGCGCTTCAACCAGAGATTCCATCGGTAACATCGGTAATGTTCCTCCAGTGCCGATCGTCGAGTTCTCATTCTAGTGCCAGGTGGCATTAGGTTCAACTAGGTGGTTGTAGAGTCATCTTTTCTATTGGGGAACTGGAATCACTCGCTCTTTTTTAGAATCTTCAGCGCTGCCCTTTTGACTTTCATGTCCGGGTCTTCGAGCAGCGCTTCAATATCCGCCGGAAACGATTGCCGCGCGGCCTCCGCTGCATCCTCGGCTAATCTTTTAACCGCCAAGCCGCGAATTCTGGGATCTGGATCCTTTAGAAGCTTCCTGTAGACTTCGAGATGATCTCGCGCCTCGACTAACAGCCCTAAACAGGCGAGCGCGTCGAAGCGCACGTCGGGGTCGTCATGTTCCAGGCATTTCAGATAGACGTCCAGGATGCAGTGCTTTTGCTCCGAATCGCCATGCTCCAGCCGTTCCAGTAGCAGCGGCAGGATTCGATCGTCGCGGAGATTGCACAGCGCATTCACCGCTGTTTGCCGAACTCGATCGTCGTCGTCATAGAGCCGCTCGATCAGGGGAATCGCCGCCTGAAAGTTTCCCTGCCATCCTAACGCGAAGGTTGCGTGGAGTCTCAGCTCGGCATCCGCGCTGCCGATATCTTTCAGCAGGCTGTCTATCACCGGTTGAGGATTTTGCAGCAGCGGAGCGATCACGCTTATCTGAATCGCAGCGTCTTGGCGGATTTCTTCGTCTTCCTCGCGATCGGTCATGATCTCGTACAACGGTCCAATGCTTTGTTCTTTGGCGAAGCTGCCGAGCACGAATAGTATTTCTCTTTTTAGCTCTCCGTCGGCGTGCTTGAGGGCTCTCAAGAGCAAAGGAATCGCTTGATCGCG
>JAERMN010000672.1 GCA_016844625.1 Deltaproteobacteria bacterium | reverse complement strand
TCCCCGCTTTCTCTCATCGTCAAAAACTCCTTCGCCTGCATCGGAAACAACACGCCCAAGAGCAAATCTTCGTCGCACTTCGCCAGCGGCCCTAAGTCTTTGATCGCCTTGTCCCAATCCGCTGGATCGGCCATCTCACCGGAGCGCAGCGAGTAATCCGGCTCTTTGTCCTTCATGATTTTCTTGACCAGCTCTTTGCTCACCTGGCCCGGCGGCCGGCCGTACTTGCCTTTGACGTAATCGCTGGTCTCTTTGGTGACGATCTTGTAGCGCTACGATCTTGTAGCGCTCGCCGGCAAGAACATTGAGCACCGCTTGCACGCCGACGATCTGGCTGGTCGGCGTTAAGAGCGGCGGGTGGCCAAAATCCTTCTCGACGCTCGGCGTTTCCTTTAACGCCGCGTCCATCAGATCCATTCGCTTGGCTTCCTTAAGTTGCGCAACCATGTTGGAAATCATGCCGCCGGGGACTTTGTGGATGAACACATCGGCGCTCACCCCGGTGTAACCGGTCTCGTACTTTTCATACTTCTCTTTGATCTGCCGCGTGATCTGCGCCGGTTCTTCGAGAATTTTTAGATCGATGCCGGTGTCAAATGGCGTGCCGGCAAGCGATGCCACCATGCTTTCCGTCGCCGGGTGGGCCGAGCCGAAAGACAGCGGTGACAGCACCGTATCGACCATGTCGACGCCGGCGAGAATCGCCATCAGGTGGCACATACTCGATGTGCCGCCCATGTCGTGACAGTGCAGCAGCACAGGCAGCTTGCCCTTCGCGCGGTCCTTGATGCCTTTGACGATTCGATAAGCGTTGAACGGCGTCATGATCCCGGTGGCATCCTTGAGCGACAACCAGTCGGCGCCGACTTCGATCAACTGCTCGGCATACTCCATCCACTTTTCCAACGTGTGGACGGGGCTGACCGTGTAATTGACCTCGACATGCGCCTCGCCGCCAAACTCTTTGACCGCCTTGGTCGCGGTTTCGATGTTGCGAAAGTCATTGGTCGCTTCAAAAACGCGGAACACGTTGATGCCGTTGGCCACCGCGCGTTCGACGAACTTGTAGACAATCTTATCGGTGTAGGGCCGGTACGCGAGAATATGTTGGCCGCGGAGCAGCATCTGCAACTTGGTCTTCGGCATCCCAGGGATCTTCATTCAAGTAGCGCATGCAGACATCGAAAGTCGCGCCGCCCCAAACTTCGACGGCGTAAAAGCCGCAGTTATCGATGGACGCGCAGAGCGGCAAGAGATCATCAGTCGTAACGCGGGTCGCCAACTTACACTGCTGCCCATCGCGCGGCGTCAAGTCGGTGATCTGCACGCGTCGACTGCCAGCCGGCTCAGTGAGCAATTTGTTCATGTCCTCAGCGAGTCGACCTAGAATGTCTTCACTCATGGCAATTCTCCTCGTCCAAAAATATTACGACCGATAATTTACTTGCACCGTTTATAGGCCATTTCCCCCGCGACAGTAAAGACTCGAAGCAGATTCACCACGAAGGACACGAAGAGCACGAAGGATAGAAACCAAGAGGGCGGGTTTCAAACCCGCCCCTACGTCCGGACTTCCTCCTGGAATTTATTTTGCGCCCTTTGCGCTCTTTGCGGTTAAACAATTCTTCGTCTTATGACCGAGGGCGCGATGAATCGCGCCCCTACATGACCAGTGTGCTCTTTGTGGTTATCCCCGCCTTGCTTTTCCCTGGCGATTCTCCTACAAACCGGCTCATGAAGATCGTCAGACTCTACGCCGGAGCCGACAACGAATCTCACTTCGAAGACATCGAAGTTGAGCTAAATCCGATCCGCCACATGGCGGCCTCCGCGCTCCAGCCCACCCATGGCATCATGTTTCGCTTCGCGCCGCCGACTCATTTAAGCAACTACCACCCGGCGCCAAGACGGCAATACGTGATCACGCTGTCGGGACAAGTTGAGATTGAAACCGGCGACGGCACGATTCGCCGCTTCGGAGCTGGCGACGTGATGCTCGCCGAAGACACCACCGGCCGCGGCCATATCACTCGAGTCGTCGGTGGCCAACCGCGCCACTATGTTTTCATTCCATTGAAATAGGAATCTCCCCCCCATTGTGAGCGTGGCCGAACCAAATTCCCCCGCGTCCGCGCAACCGGATCGTCTGTCCGTTGCCATCATCCCCTGTGCCAATTTAATGCCCTCCATGATGGTCGCGACCTTGGGCATCGCGCTGCCGGAAATTCGCCAAAGCTTTGCGCTGTCCGAGGTCGCCGCCGGCAGCTTGTTCTCAGTGATGATGCTGATCGCCGCGCTCACCAGCGCCATCGCCGGCCGCCTGGCGGATAAGTTCGGCCGCAAGCGCGTGCGTTTCTCGCCGTGACTGGCATCGGCTACGGCTTCACCCCGCCATCGCTCTACGCCATCATGTCCGACCTGCTGCCGCACCGGCGCGGACTCGGCACAAGTCTGGTGTCGGTAACCTACGGTATCGGCGGCGCCATCGGCGCGGTGCTTGCGAGCCGCCTCACCGCGGCATTCGGCTGGCGCACGGCGTTCATCACCGTCGCTGTGGTCGCGGCGGTGGACATGCTGCTGCAACTTTTCTGGATTCGCGACACACACCCGACTCGGGCAATCGCGCGCTTTGGTTCGTTCCGCGATGCGCTGTCGTTGTCTATTTTGACTCTCGCGCTCGCCGAATTTCTCGGCGGCTCGGTGTTCTGGGCGTCCGCGGCTTGGACGCCAACGTTACTGCGCACGGCGAAGCAGTTGAGTCTGGCGGAAACCGGCTGGATCATGAGCGTGCTCAGTGTCGCCAACATGTTTGGCTCGTTTTGCCTCGGCAATCTCTCGGACAGGTTCGGCCGCAAACGAGTCGTTGCGCTCAGCGCTTTTCCCGCGGCGGTGGCGGCGTTCGTGCTTTTCTATTGGCTGCAATCTTCGCTGGCGCTGGCAATTGGCATTGCGGTTTTCGGCGTCATCAAAGCATCCGTGCCAGCGTTAGTGGTCGCCCTCGCCCAAGAAGCCGCGCCACCGGGCCACGCCGGCGCCGCCGCCGGCATCATCATGTCGCTGCACTATTTCGCCGGCGTCGTCGCCCCGCTGATCGCCGCCCAGATCATCGCCGGCACCGGCGATATCGTCATGGCGATGATCTTCACGACGTCAGTGCCGCTAATTCTCTACGGCTGCTTAATTGGAGCGGTGCGCGAACGTAATCGCTAGGAAACTCACCACGAAGATCACGAAGGACACGAAGGGTTCGGATATTTAAACTCCGACCTTCGTGCTCTTCGTGTCCTTCGTGGTAAATTCATTTCTTCGCGGTGAATCAGCGCAGCCAGGAAAAGATTAACACCAGCACCGTTCCGACTAACATACCCGTGACGGCACTTTTGGTCTTGTAAGCGATCGCGATCGTCACCGCCAAAGCGATTCCACGATACGGCGCTGCCTGCGCTTGGAAACCCGCGCCGGACATGAAGAGCGTTATCGAGATCAGGCCGCACAGAAGCGCGTAGGACAGATAACGCAGCAAA
>JAERMN010000430.1 GCA_016844625.1 Deltaproteobacteria bacterium | reverse complement strand
GCAGGAAGCGGTGGTGGATGAGTATCGAAATATCATTGTTAAGGAGAAGGCGATAGGCGAAACGAAGTAAAAAGTTAAAAGGAAAAAGTTTTGCCTTTTGCCTTTTGCCTTAATTTTTCTATGACTGTCGATCCCGTCACCCTGCAAGTCATCCAAGCGCGCCTGGCCGGTATCGTCCAGGAAATGCAGAACTCTTTGTTCCGCACCGGCTACTCGACGATCATCCGCGAGTCGCAAGACGCCAGCTGCGCGATTTTGAATCGCGCCGGCGAAGTAGTCGCGCAACATGTTGTCTTGCCGCTGCATATGGGCGCCTTTCCCGCCTGTGCCGCGGGCATTTTAAAAAACTACACGGTCGACGAATTCCACGAAGGCGACGCTTTCATCACCAATCACCCTTATCTCGGCGGCAGCCCGCACGCGCCGGACATGGCGGTGCTAAGCCCAATTTTTTACCAAGGCGAATGGGTCGGCTTCGCCGCCAATCTGGCGCACAAAAGCGACATCGGCGGCCCGGTGCCCGGCAGCTGCTGGAGCCAAGCGCGCGAGATTTACCAAGAAGGGCTGCACGTGCCGCCGATCAAATACGTGCACAATTATCAAACCAGCAAAGATATCGAAGCGATGCTCGGCGCCAACAGCCGCACGCCAGAGCTAGTCATTGGCGACCTGCGCGGCCAAGTGGGCGCGGCGCGCCTGGGCGAAAGGCGCTTTCAAGAAATGATGGAGCGCTACGGCAAGCAAGCGATTCTAACTTCTTTCGATGAATTGTTTGCCCTCACTGAAGCCAAAGTGCGCAAAGAGATAGCCTCGTGGCCTGACGGCGTCGGCGAGGGCGAGCGTTTCGTCGACAGCGACGGCATCGAGCTCGACAAACCGGTGCGCCTGCATGTGCGCATGGAGAAAAAAGGCGATCGCCTGCTCTTCGATTTCACTGGCAGCGCCGACCAAACCAAAGGGCCAGCGAATATTCGCCCGACCACCGTGCGCGCCGCTTGCTGCTATCTATTGACCTGCCTGGTCGATCCCGCGCTAGCGATCAATTATGGTTTGGCCAGATGTATTGAAATCAAAGTGCGTGACGGCAGCGTAGTCAACCCAATCTTTCCAGCTCCGGTGAATACCTATAATCCAACCGTCCACGCTCTTGTCGAATCCCTCCTCGAAGCATCGAGCCAGATCACGCCGCACAAAAAAATCGGCGACGGCTGCAGCAGCCGATCGATCATCATCGGCGGGCGCAGCAACAAGACCGGCAAGGGTTACGTTCAATATGAAATCTTCGGCGGCGGCTCCGGCGGCCGCAGCGGCAAGGACGGCGTGTCGGGCACCAACGTCAATCAATCGAATGCCAAGATCGCGCCGATTGAAATAATCGAATCGGAATTCGCCACGCGGGTAAATAGATTTGAACTGATCGCCGACTCCGGCGGCCCTGGAGCGTTTCGCGGCGGCTTGGGTTTCGTGCGCGAGTACGAAGTGCTCGACAACGACGCGCGCTTCTCGCTACGCTCGACTAAACACACCGTCGCACCCCGAGGCATCGATGGTGGCAGCGACGGCAAGACCGGCCACTGCGTGTTGAATCCCGGCACGAGCAACGAGCGCGTCATTCCGTCGCGCTTCTCCGACCATGTGCTTCATCCCGGCGAAGTCTTCAGCCTGGAAACCCCTGGCGGCGGCGGCTTAGGCAACCCGGTGACGCGCGAACCCGAGCGCGTCTTGAACGACGTGCGCAACGGCTACGTGACACAAAAACGAGCGCGCGAAGCTTACCGCGTTGTCATCGACAGCGCGGATGGTGACTACGTTTTAAATGTGAAGCAAACGCGCGCATTGCGCACACAGGTGTGAAGCGGAGCAAGAACTTCCCGTCTTACTTGTGCCTTTTTAATTTTTACTTTTGAATTTCGCCTTTCTTATGTCCGTCGACCCCATCACTCTCCAAGTCATCCAAGCGCGTCTGGCTGGCATCGTCCAGGAGATGCAGAACTCGCTCTTCCGCACCGGCTACTCGACGATCATTCGCGAGTCGCAGGATGCCAGCTGCGCGATTTTGAATACCCAAGGCGAAGTGATCGCGCAGCATGTCGTTTTGCCGCTCCACATGGGCGCCTTTCCCGCCTGCGCCGCGGCGATTCTAAAAACGTTTTCGCTCGACGAGATGCACGACGGCGACGCCTTCATCACCAACCATCCTTATCTCGGCGGCAGTCCCCATGCGCCGGACATGGGCGTGTTCACGCCGATCTATTATGACAATGAATGGGTCGGTTTCGCCGCCAACATGGCGCACAAGAGCGACATTGGCGGCACCGTGCCGGGCAGCGGCTCAGGCAACGCGCGAGAAATCTATCAAGAAGGCTTGCATCTGCCGCCGGTGAAGTTCATGGCCGAGCTAAGGCCGGTGAAGGAGATCGAAGCGATGATCGCCGCCAACAGCCGCACGGCGGCGCTGGTGATCGGCGATCTACGCGGTCAAGTCGGCGCCGCGCGCTTAGGCGAAAGACGCATCGCCGAGCTCATGCAGCGCTACGGCAAAGCGACGATTCTAGAGTCGACCGATTTGCTTTCCGCCTACACCGAAACCCGCGTCCGCCAGAACATAGCTGCGTGGCCTGACGGCGAGTCCGAAGGCGAAAGCTTTGTCGACCATGACGGCATCGATCTCACCAAGCCGATCCGCATCCACGTCAAAGTTAAAAAGACTGGCGACCGGCTCCACTTCGACTTCAGCGCTTCGAGCGATCAGACTCAAGGGCCGGCGAACATTCGCCCGCCGCTGGTGCGCGCCGCTTGCGCTTACTGCCTGGTCGCTTTGGTCGACCGCTTTCTGCCGATCAATCAAGGACTCGCCCGCGTCATCGAAGCGACCTTTCGCGACGGTAGTGTGGTCGATCCGCGCTTTCCCGCAGCGGTCAACACTTACATGCCCACCGCGCTCACCGCGACCGAAGCGATCTTGAGCGCGCTGGCGCCCTTCGTGCCCGACAAGCGCATCGCCGGCGGCTCCGGCAGCGCCGCGCTGGTGCTCGGCGGCCGCGACGCGCAGTCCAATCGCGCCTACGTGCACTATGAAATATTTAGCGGCGGCACCGGCGCGCGCTCCGGCAAGGACGGCGTCTCGGCGACTGCGTTCCACTTGAGTAACTGCAAGACTGCCCCCATCGAGATCATCGAATCGGAATTTCCCACACGGATCGAGCGCTTCGAAATGATCCCGGACTCGGGCGGCGCCGGCGAATGGCGCGGCGGCCTCGGCTTCGCCCGCGATTATCGCATACTCGCCGACGAAGTGCGTTTCTCCATGCGCACCGATAAACACGCCATTGAGCCTTTTGGCAGCGACGACGGCCTCGCCGGCGGCAAGGGCGCATGCGTGGTCAATTCAGAATCAAAAGATGCCAAGCATCTCCCGTCGCGCTTCGGCGACCACCGCTTGCAACGAAACGACACCATCCGAGTCGAACGCCCCGGCGGCGGCGGCCTCGGTGACCCGCGCCGGCGCCCGGTGGATAAAGTCGTCGAGGACGTGCGCCAGGGCTACGTCTCCTTGGCGCGGGCGCGATCTGACTATGGCGTCGCGGTTCAGATCGCCGATGGCGACGCCCAGCTCGACGAGGCGGAAACGCGATTTTTACGAGGAAAACAATAAAAATCCCTTGGCAAACGCTGTCGAATGGCAGCAGCGAAAAAGAAAGCGGCGAAGAAAAGAAAACCGAACGCGGCATTCATGAAACCGGTACAGCCGGATGTCGCTCTCAGCGCGGTGGTTGGCAGCAAACCGATTCCCCGCACCGAGCTAACCAAAAAACTGTGGGTCTACATTAAGAAGAACGGCCTGCAGGACAAAAAGAAAAGAACCAACATCAATGCCGACGACGCACTGAAAGTGGTGTTCGGCGGCAAGAAGACGGTCACCATGTTCGAGATGACCAAGTTGGTGAGCAAGCACGTTAAGTAATCGCTTTGCGCGCGCGAACGACAAAGGCCAAGAACATCGGGAGGCTGGTGTTCTTGGCCTTTGTGTTTGTCGACGAGGAACTAATTGGAGACAGCGAATGTCACCACGAAGATCACGCAGAGCACTAAGGACATTGTCGGCCGCGCTGCGCGCGCCGTTCGGCTCCCAGCGCAGCGGAACATGAGACCGGGCAGTTGAAAAATTTATCCGCTCAGCGAAATCTTTTAGCTACGGTCAGACGAAGGACATGAAGCCTGGGTCACGTAGCCCTGCCTTGGTTCGCCCAGGACCCGTGAGTTGGGCGCTCATACTCAATACTGTCACGCTCCAGCTTGGCAAACTCCTTGACCTTTGTTTTTAGGTAAATGCCGCCATGGATCCGCTGTTTCTCGGTTGCTCTTTATTAAGAATTTCTTTCGTCCACTACGCGATGGATATTTTCGGCTACTACGGCCACGCGCTGGTCGGCGTGCCGGTGGGTTTAGTTTTGATCGCGTATGGCTACCGCCGCCGGGATCGGCATTTCAAACTGGCCGGCTTCGCCGTGCTACTGTCCATCGCCAGCGCGGGATTGCTCACCGAAGTTCTCAAACATGTCTTTCAGATGCCGCGGCCGAGGTCGTACGGCAGTTACGGTTTTCCCTCGGGCCATTCCGGCACAGCCTTCGCGCTCGCGTCCGCGCTAAGCGTTTCGTTCCCTGCCCTCACGCCGCTGTATTTTCTCCTGGCGACTTTTACCGGTATATCGCGGCTCTATTTTCGCGCGCACTTTTTGATTGACGTGATTGTCGGCGGCTTATTGGGCGCTCTCACGGGATTCCTGATCACCCGCAAAATCGTCACACCGGCGCATTTCCCGCGGCCATCATGGACTCGCCGCATCGGCTGGTGTGGCGTCGCCACCCTAGCGCTATCAGCGATCGGTTTTTTTTCTGTCATCGAAACTCAAGTCCGCTCTTTCAGAATTGCCGAGGCGCCACATCAAGGAGGTTCTTCGGTAACGGTATCGTTCGATTTTGGCACGCCGGAGGTAAGACGGATTTTGGGCAGCGGCTGGTCGTCAGACGAGCTCTGGAAAGATGGCAAGCAATCGGTGGTCTGGGCCGAGGGGCCAGGCTCGGACATGAGCGCGCTATTTCCTGCCGCGGCCGGATACCGCTGGCGCCTCAATCTATTTCCTTTCACAGGCCGAGGGCCCGCTTGCCAAGTGGTGGAAGTAAGAGTGAACAAAACTTCCGTCGTCAAAATGCTGCTGGAGCAAGGCTGGCACTGGTATGAGTTCGACGTTCCCAAAGGCGTGATTCAAAGCGGCAACAATGAGGTGCAGTTTTTATTTAACTTCTCCGACTCGCCCAAAGCCCATCATAAGAGCGCTGATGTTAGGCGTTTAAGCGTTGCCTTCGATAGGCTCGAAGCAATGCCACAGAGCTAGAAGATTTCCGTTTGGCCGCCGGGTCACGTAAGGCGAAGGTGAAATTCGAATTTGCCTTTCACCCCTACCGGCGTCGTTTCCGATATTGCCAACGGTCCAACAGCCGAGGAAAGCAGCGATGGATGAGCCACAGTGCGCGGGCATGCAATGTA
>JAERMN010000429.1 GCA_016844625.1 Deltaproteobacteria bacterium | reverse complement strand
ATGGCATCAAACGGTACAGCCCCAGTCGGAGTGAGCAAGAACATAAAACAGATCGGCCGCATGGATCTTCCCGGCGGTGGCTCGGTAGTCGTCGAGAACGGCTACGCCTACGTCGGCCACATGGATCCGCCGCACGGCACATCGATCATCGATGTCAAAGACCCAAGGAACCCTAAAGTCGTCTCGCATATCGAGATCGCCGAAGGCCTGCACTCGCATAAAGTGCGGGTCAGCGGCGATATCATGCTGATCAACTACGAGCGCTACAAAGCGAAACAGGAACTGCAGGCCGGCCTTAAAATCTTCGACATTTCGAATCGCTCGAAGCCGCGCGAGATCGCCATGTACAAGACGCAGGGTAAAGGCGTGCACCGTTTCACCTTCGACGGCCGCTACGCCTATATCTCGCCGACGGTAGAAGGTTATCAAGGCAATATCGCCATGATGCTCGACATGAAAAATCCCGAGAAGCCGGAAGAAGCCATGCGCTGGTGGATGCCCGGACAGTGGGTCGGCGGCGGCGAAACGCCGACCTTTAAAGGCGCCGACACGCGCTGCCATCATCCGATCCGGCGCGGCGACCGTTTGTACATCAGCTACTGGCACGGCGGCTTCGCGATTGTAGACATTTCCAACCTGAGCAAACCGAGAACCGTCAGCATGCTCGACTGGAGCCCGCCCTATCCCTGCCCGACGCACACGACGCTGCCGTTGTTGAGCAAAATCATGGAGCGCGACTGGCTGATTGTCACCGACGAAGAGGTCGGTGAGAAACTGAACCAAACCCACAACGCCTTTCTCTGGGTCGTCGATATCACCAAGGAAGAATTGCCCTTGCCAGTGGCGACGTTCATCGTGCCATTCGACGGCAAGTCGACCGGAGAATTCCGCTTCGGCGCGCATCAACCGGCGGAACAAGTTTACGGCAACACTTTGTACGTCACCTGGTTCGGCGGCGGCCTGCGTGCCGTTGATTTTTCCAATCCGTACATCCCGAAGGAAGTCGGCTACTACATCCCCAATCCGGGCAAAGGGCAGAAAGTCGTCATGAGCAACGACGTGTTTCATGACAAAGACGGCAAGCTCTACTTGATGGACCGGTATGATGGGTTGGAAATTTTGCAACCACAAATCTGAGGGGAGTTCAAATAGTTCAAAACGTTCAAGCAGTTCAAACCGTTTCAAGAAAAGGAGCGCGGACATTCCTGTCCGCGTTTTCGTCGCGGGTTAGAAAACCCGCGCTCCATTAACATACACATCGTCGGCGGCAATTTGTGATTGTCGCTTCGAGTGTCAATCGCTTCGACAATTCTCCTCGTCCAATCTTGCCGGCAGGGAGGGGATGACTTCGACTCACCATCGAAGTAAAGTGCTCAGCGAAGAAAGGGAAGAAACATGGCTTGGATCATTCTCGTCATTGCAGGTTTCTTCGAAGTCGGCTGGGCCATCGGACTCAAATACACGGACAGCTTTACGCGCTTGTGGCCGACTCTGGGCACGGTCGCTGCCATGGCCCTCAGCATGTGGCTACTCGGCATCGCGATGAAATCGCTGCCGGTAGGAACCGCCTACAGTGTTTGGGTCGGAGTCGGCGCCGTCGGCACCGTGATTCTCGGCATCGCGCTTCTCGGTGAGCCTGTTAATGCTGCTCGTTTGATCAGCGTTACGCTGATCATAGCCGGCATCATTGGTCTCACACTTGCCACACCGGCTTAATGAGGGCATAAGACTAAAAAGGGGCAGGAGTCGTTTCAATGGCGCAGATGAAATATTTGCGGCGCGTGGCGTGGTCGACGCTGTTTTACGCGGCGACCTTGTTACCGATGGCGGCGTCCAATGGCTTTGGCCAAGAAACCAGAGCAAAAATCAGAGTTGCCATCCCCAGTCCGTCGATTTGTTGCCTGCATTTGTTTGCCGCGCAGCAATGGAAAGTCTTTGGGGACAATAGTTTGGATGTCGAGATTATCCAGATGCGCCCGCAGGTGGCCAACGCCGCCATGATCGCCGGCGAGATTCACTATTTCGCCGGCGTGGGGCCCAATTCGGTGGCGGCGACGCTGCGCGGCATGGCGTCGCGCGCGGTTTGGTTCGCTTCTGATCAGCTGATTTATTCGCTCATCGCCCGACCTGAGTTTAAGACCATAAAGGACCTGCGCTCGAAGCGCCTCGGCGTCGGCGGCTTGGGCGATACCACCGAAGTTTCTTTGCGCGTCGGTTTGGAAGCGGCTGGGGAAAACTCAAAAGACTTTGTCATTCTCGGCGTCGGTAATGCGAATCTCATGAGCGCGCTGGAAAGCGGCAGCATCGAGGCGGCGCTGCTCAATCCGCCGCTGCTCTACTACGCCAAGCGTAAAGGCTTTCGCGATCTTCTCGACATCGGCTCCCACGTCAAAATGCCGCTCGGCGGACTGACGACTTTAGTTTCGACGATTCAGAATCGGCCCGCGGAAACGCGCCGTCTGATGCGCGCGATGCAGATAGCCAAGCGCAGTCTGTTGCAGTCGAAGGAAAAGAGCGTCGATGTGATGATCCGATTTCTAAAAGTGAATCGCGAGACTGCCGAAGATACCTACGCCGACTATCAAAAAACCGTCAGCGGCAACGGCGTGCCGAGCCGCGACGGCATCGAACAGATTGTCAAATCACTGCAAATGCTCGGCCAGTTTACCGGCCGGAAAATCGCCTTCGACGAAGTGGCCGACGCGCGCATCGCCAGAGAAGTGGCGAAGGAGTTGGGCTATAAGATCGAATAGCGAAGTGTCTGAAAAAGTGGTTATTGCGGGTTTCCTGTGAAGAAGAATTCACCACGAAGGCACGAAGGACACGAAGGTTTTCGTAGGGTGCGCTTCGCGCACCGGTCAGTCTCGGATGGTCTCGCGCAAACAACGCAAAACAAGAATTCGGAGGATCTCCCGCAAAGACGCAAAGGAAGAGAATTGTCATTTCGAACGAAGAGAGAAATCTTTCTTAGGTCCCTCCCATTCGCTCGGGATGACGGGCATCGGCCCGTCACCTTTGTGGCCTTGGCGCCCTTGCGCGAGACAAAGTTTTTTCCGATCTTCTCTTAATCCCAAAATTTCAAATATCTTTGGCTAGATGTTAGTCTGTCGGGCCGCTTTCCAATTGTCGGAAATAGAATGCAGCCATCCCACGCAATATCTTGTCTTCATGTTTTTTTCTCCAACTCGAAAATCTTTGTTTTGCCTTTTTAATTTTAACTTTTGCCTTATCTTATGACCCGGTCCGCCTTCATCAGCGTCCACTGCGGAATCGTCAGGCCGATCTGCTTGGCTGTTTTTAGGTTGATCACGAACTCAAACTTCATCGGCTGCTCAACCGGCAAGTCGGCCGGTTTGGCTCCCTTCAAGATCCTGTCCACGTAGTAGGCTACGCGCCGGTAGCTCTCCGCTTGGTCCGCCCCGTAGGACATGAGCCCGCCAGCATCTACAGCTGCGCTGCTGTCGTACACCGACGGTAGCCGGCTCTTTAACGCAAAGCCGATGGTCCGTTTTTGGTTAGCATTCATTAGCCCGCCCCCGAGCACGTAGAGTCCATCCGGGCTCTGCTTGTTTAGCGCAGCAAAAACCCTATCGAAATCGTCCGTACCCCGTACCTCCCAAGGTTGAATAGTCAACTTGAGCGCACGCGCCGCCACTGGGAGAACCTCTTTCACCTCGAGTACAGGGGACGGAGCGGTCGGATCGTAGAGAACCGCGACACGGGCAAGTTTGGGAACGGCTTCTTTGAGCAGCTCAAGCCGTTTACCGCCTAGTTCTCTGGAAAGGTTTGTAATGCCGGTGACGTTGCCGCCGGGATGGGCGAGGCTTTCAA